>CALDZQ010000124.1 GCA_937944035.1 uncultured Neomegalonema sp.
GCTCGAAGCGCTGCGCTGGGTGATGGGTGAGAACCGCGCCAAGTCGATGCGCGGCGACGGGATGGAAGACGTGATCTTCGCCGGGGCCGAAACCCGCCCTGCCAAATCTTTCGCCGAAGTCTCGCTGCTGCTCGACAATTCGGACAAGCAAGCCCCCGCGCAGTTCAACGATGCCGACACGCTCGAAGTCTCGCGCCGCATCACCCGTAATGCGGGGTCCGCTTTCCGCGTGAACGGCAAGGAAGTGCGCGCGCGGGATGTGCGGGTGCTGTTCGCGGATGCCGCCACCGGATCGCAATCGCCGTCGCTGGTGCGTCAGGGGCAGATCGGCCTGCTGATCGCCGCCAAGCCACAGGGGCGGCGGAAAATTCTGGAGGATGCGGCGGGTGTTTCGGGCCTGTATGAGCGGCGGCGTGAGGTTGAAACGCGGCTGAAAGCGGCTGAGGAAAACCTGATCCGAGTTGATGATGTGCTCTCCCGCCTTGATTCGCAGATCGCAGGGCTGCGCCGTCAGGCACGACAAGCCGAACGCTACGCCGAACTGACCACCGCCATTAAAGAAGCCGCCGCCGAGCTTGTCTGGCTGCGCTACCGTGTCGCCGATGCCGAGGCGCTGGCGGCGGAGACGGCGGTGCAGGAGGCCACGCGCGCCGTTGCCGCCGTGACGACGGAAGAATCGGAAGCCGCCCGCATACGCAATGAGGCCGAAGACGCCCTGCCCCCCTTGCGCGAGGAAGCGGCGGTCGCCCAAGCCATCCACCAACGCCTCATCGCCAAGCGCGACGCCATCACCGCCGAAGAAACCCGCGCCCGCGAGACGATTGAGCGCCTCGAACGCGATGTTGCCCGCTTCGCCGATGATCTGGGCCGCGAGGCCGAACTCTCCACCGACGCCACCACCGCGATTGAAGCACTGGACGCCGAACGCAACGAGATGCGTACCAGCGTCATCGATCCGGCGGCCCTCACGGCGGCAACGGCGGCGGTCGTCCAAGCCGAAGCCTCCGTCACCCGCGCCGAGGCCAACCGCGATGCGCTGGCCGCAAAAGCCGCCGCAGGCGCAGCCGAGCGCGATTCGGCGGTGCGTTTGCTCAAGGATGCCGAACGCGCGCTGGACGAGGCGCAAAAACGCCAAACCGCCCACCAAACCCGCACGGCGGACATCACCACCAAGCTTGATGCGGCCACCCAACGGCTGGCCGCCGCCCGACAAGAGGCTCAAGCCGCCGCAAACGCGGATGCCGACGCCCCAGAGCGCCTCGCCATCGCCGAATCGCATCGTGCCGCGCTCGAAGAGTCCGAATCCGGACACCGCGCCGCATTCGCCACCGCCAAAGCCACGCATGAGGCGCTCGACTCCGAATTCGCCCTGCTTGAACGCTCCCTCGCGGCGGATGAGCGGGTGGCGGGCGGGGGTGTTATCAGCCGGATGCGCGCCGCCCCCGGTTACGAACTCGCCCTTGCGGCAGCCCTCGGCGACGAAGCATCAGCAGGCGAGGAAAGCGCCTTTGCCAGCACCCTGCGCGGCTGGCTCGCCCTCACGGTTCTGTCCAGCACCCCCGGCATCGGCGAACCGCTGACCAAGCATGTCGGCGCACCCACTGCGCTGGCCCGCCGATTGGGCGCAACCTCGATCATCTCTCAGGAAGACGGCCCGCAAGCGCAAACCCGCCTCAAACCCGGCCAGCGCTTGGTCAGCCCCGAAGGTGATCTGTGGCGCTGGGACGGGTATTTCAGCGGTGCGGACCTGCGCGGGGCCGATCCCGCAGCGCTGCGCCTGCAACGTCTTAACCGCCGCGAATCACTGCAACGCGAACTGTCCGAAGCCACCGCCGCGCTGAATGTTGCGAAGCAGGGCCGCGATGATCTGGCGGGCAAACTCAAAGACGCGCGCGAGGCCGAGGCCGCCGCCCGCAGCGTGGTGACGCGCAACAAAGACGCCGCCGCCACCGCCGCACGCCAGCTCGCCGATGCCGAGGCCGACCACGCGCGGCTCGCCGCCTCATCAGCGCAAACGCAGGAAGATGCGGCGCGGCTGGAGACGGCGGTGACGGAGGCGACGGCGCGGCTGGCGGAGGCGCAAGCCGCCCGCGAGCGCGTCGGCGATCCCGCCGCCCTGCAACAGGAGGCCGAAACCGCCCGCCAAACGCTGGGCACAGACCGCATGGCCTTAGAGGCCGCCCGCGCCACCAACGCCCGGATGCGCGGCGAGGAATCGCGGCGCACCAAGCGGCTGGTGACGATCAAATCCGAACTCGACGGCTGGCGCAAACGCGCGACCAGTGCCGATAAGCGCCGGATGGAGTTGAGCAAACGGGTCAAAGATGCCGAGGCGGAACTGGGCAAAGCGCAATCGCTGCCCGCCAAACTCGCCGAATCGCGCGGCGGGCTGGATGATGAGGTCCGCGCCGCCGAAACCCGCGTCGGCACATCCGCCGAAGCCCTGGCCAAAGCGGAAGGCGACCTGCGCACAAAGGCCCAAACCGCCACCCAAGCCGCCACCGCCCTCTCCACCGCCCGTGAGGGACTGGCCCGCGCCGAAGCCCTGTCCGAAGGCGCGGCAGAGCGCAAAGAGGCCGCCTTGACCATCATGCGCGAGGAGACCGGCGCAACGCCGGACGATCTGGCCGAACGCTTTGCCGACCTGCGCGAAACCGCCCCCGATGCGGTCGAAACCCGCCTGCTGCGCGCCCGTGCCGACCGTGAGCGCCTCGGCGCGGTCAACCTGCGCGCTAAGACCGAGATTGAGGAGGCGACGGGCGAGCGCGGCTCACTGGGGTCCGAAAAAGAGGAATTGGAGGAGGCGATTCTCAAGCTGCGCAAAGGATTAGCCGCCCTCAACCGCGAAGGGCGCGAGCGTCTGCTGGCCGCCTTCACGCAGGTCAACGACCATTTCAAGGGGCTGTTCACCCACCTGTTCGGCGGCGGCGAGGCCGAGCTTCAACTCACCGAGTCAGACGATCCGCTGGAGGCCGGGCTGGAAATCATGTGCCAGCCGCCCGGCAAACGCCTGCAAACCCTGACCCTTCTGTCGGGCGGCGAGCAAACCCTGACCGCGATGGCGCTGATCTTTGCGGTGTTCCTGGTCAATCCGGCCCCGGTCTGCGTCCTTGATGAGGTCGATGCGCCGCTTGATGACGCCAATGTCGAGCGCTTCTGCGACCTGCTGGACGAGATGACCACCCGTTCCGACGCACGCTTTCTCATCATCTCGCACCACGCCCTCACCATGTCCCGCATGAACCGCCTTTTCGGCGTCACAATGGTCGAACGCGGCGTCTCAAAGCTGGTTTCGGTCGATATAGGTGCGGCAGTTCGGCTCGTTGAGAGCGGGGAAGTGGCTTAGACCGCTGAAACAAAACAAAAAAATCTTTCTTCTTAACCCTACTCAGTCGGCTTGACACTGTTTTGCCCTCTGCCTATGTTGCGCGCGGTTCAAGGCGGGTTTTTCCCCTCATTTCGACGGTACAGGAGCACAGTTGATGGCCGATTTGCGGCCCGGATCACCACAACGGAGCGGTGACACGGATGCGGCAGATCGTGCGGCGTTGGACAGGCTTTCGCAGCGCATCGATAAAGCGCGGGAAAGCATAACCGACGAGCGCGTTCGCGCCCCAGGCAAATACGAGGGTTTGACCCTTGCCTGGAGAATGGTGTTGGAACTTGTCATAGGGCTGGGCTTTGGTGCGGCGATCGGTTATGCGGTCGATGAAGTGACGGGAATGGGTCCGCTGTTTCTGATAATCTTCGGCGGACTCGGGTTCGCTGCGGGCGTTAAAACGATGATGGCTTCTGCGACTCAATATCAGCGCAAAGCCGAACAGCAGCGGATCGCTGCGGAACAGGGAGATGACCTTGGCAAAGGCTGAAAGCGCTGAAGGCGGATTCAACATCGACCCTATGCACCAGTTCGAGATCAAGAACTGGGTTCCGATTGATTTGGGCTTCGTTGACCTGTCTTTCACCAACTCGGCGTTCTTCGCTTTTCTGGCCGTTGGCCTGACCTGCCTGTTCCTGTGGACCGCAATGAGCGGCAGCAGCCTTGTCCCATCACGTATGCAGTCAATGGCCGAGGGTTTGTATGAATTCGTCCGCAACATGGTGCGTGATGCTTGCGGCGATGCCGGACTGAAATACTTCCCTTACATCTTCACGGTCTTCCTGTTCATCCTCGCCTGTAACCTGCTTGGTATGATCCCCTATTCCTTTACCGTCACCAGCCACTTCGCGGTCACGGTATTCCTTGCGTTGTCAGTGTTCATCACGGTCACGGTGATCGGCTTTATGAAGCACGGTACGCATTTCTTCGCTCTTTTCTGGCCAATGGACGCCCCCGCAGCAATGCGCCCCGTTCTGGCGATCATCGAAGTGATTTCCTACTTCGTGCGTCCGGTCAGCCACTCCATTCGTCTTGGCGCTAACATGATGGCGGGACACGCCGTTTTGAAAGTGTTTGGCGGGTTTGTCGCGGCGCTTGGCGTCTTTGGCATCATCCCTATCGCAGCGATTGTCGGCGTCACCGCCCTTGAGCTGCTTGTGGCGGTCATTCAGGCTTACGTCTTTACGATCCTCACCTGTGTTTACTTGAACGACGCGCTGAACATGCACTAAGTGCAGCGCACTTAATCCATCGTAACGAATAGCTAATTCCAACAAAGGAGCATCACCATGGAAGGCGATATCGGCAATCTTGGTCAGTATATCGGCGCCGGCCTCGCCTGCATCGGCATGGGCGGAGCAGGCATCGGTGTGGGTCACGTCGCAGGGAATTTCCTTGCAGGCGCCCTGCGCAACCCGGCGGCAGCAAAAGAGCAAACCGCGACGCTGTTCATCGGCATCGCATTTGCCGAAGCACTCGGCATCTTCAGCTTCCTCGTCGCACTTCTCCTGCTGTTCGCAGTTTAAGTTGCACGCGGAATGATACCAGCCGGGCGGTATAAATCGCCCGGCTCAACTTTTTTGATACGGAGGCGCGGATGGCATCGTCCGAAACCAGCGATCATTCTGGCGGTATGCCGCAGCTTGAGTTCGACACATGGGCAGCGCAGATTTTCTGGACCGCTTTGGCGCTCTTCCTGCTGTACAAAGTGTTGTCCAACAAAATTCTTCCCAAAATCGCGGGCGCTCTCGAAGACCGCCACAACGCGATTGCGGATGACCTCGATCAGGCATCGGAGCTGAAGCGCAAAGCTGAAGACGCCGAAAATGCGTATAATCAGGCTCTTGCTGACGCGAAAGCGAACGCAAACGCAATCGTCGAAGCGACCAAAGCCGACATCGCCGAGAAAGCCGCCGCTGAAAACGCGAATGCGGAGGCTGAAATTGCCGCCCGCACCGTCGAAGGCGAGCAACGCATCGGTGAGATCAAAGCCGCCGCAGCCGACAGCGCCCGCACCGTCGCCTCTGACGCTGCAAGCGCGATTGTCGCGAAACTTGCTCCGGGCAGCGCCGACAACAGTACGATTGCTTCCGCCGTTGAGCGCGCCCTTGCACAGACAGGAATGGCACGATGAATGAAAAAGTATCCATCCTCGTAGGCTTCCTGCTTTTCATCGCGCTGCTCTGCTACTACCGCGTTCCCTCAATGGTTGCGGGAATGCTTGACGCCCGCGCCAACCGCATCCGCGAACAACTTGATGAGGCCCGTCAGGCCCGCGAGGAGGCTCAGTCCCTCGTCGCCAGCTTCGAGCGCAAGCATCAGGATGTGCAGCGCGAGGCCGATGAAATCGTCGCCCGTGCAAAAGCCGAAGCCAATGCCGCAGCAGAGCAGGCGCAGAAAGATCTGCAAGCCTCCATCGCCCGCAAACTCAAAGCCGCCGAGGAGCGTATCGCGCAAGCTGAAGCCACCGCGACCCGCGAAGTACGCAACGCTTCCGCCGCCGCTGCCATCGCCGCCGCGCGCGAGGCAATCGGCGGTGGCTTGTCCGACGGCAACGCCTCATCCATGCTTGATGAAGGCATCGCAACGATCGGTTCCCGCCTGAATTGATTCCGCTAGGTCATGTGTTTGAAAAAGCCCGGCATCGTCCGGGCTTTTTCATGTCCGCATCCTTGCCCGCAATCCCTTCACACTTGCGGCACAAGCCTTCACCCGCACTGCAAAAGACTGTATGCCTGCCGCAAAGCACACCATCCGAGGCACAACCATGACCGACGCACACTCCCCGACCCCGCTGATGCAAGGCAAACGCGGCCTCGTCATGGGCGTCGCCAACGACCATTCCATCGCATGGGGCATCGCCCGCACACTCGCGGCGCATGGCGCGGAGATGGCGTTTACCTATCAGGGCGATTCTTTCGGAAAACGGGTGCGCCCGCTGGCCGAATCAATCGGCTCCTCCATCGTTATCCCGGCCGATGTCCAAGACCCGGACAGTTTGGATACGGTGTTCGACACGCTGAAAAGCGAATGGGGCCAACTCGACTTTCTGGTCCACGCGATTGCCTACTCCGAGAAAAGCGAGCTTAAGGGACGGTACGTCAACACATCCCGCGCGAACTTTCTCAACACAATGGACATCTCGTGCTTCTCGCTGACCGATCTGGCCAAACGCGCCCAGCCGTTGATGACGGATGGCGGCTCGATTATCACGCTCAGCTATCTCGGCGCGGACCGGGTGCTGCCCAACTACAACGTGATGGGCGTCGCCAAAGCGGCGCTTGAGGCCAGTATGCGCTATCTCGCCGCCGATCTCGGTCCGGACGGCATCCGCGTGAACGCCGTCTCGCCCGGCCCGATGCGCACACTGGCCGGGTCGGCCGTGGGGTCGGCACGTAAAGTGTATAATTTCAACGCCCAGAATGCCCCCCTGCGCCGGACCGCATCGCTGGACGAAGTGGGCGGTGCGGCGTTGTTTTTGCTATCCGATCTGGGCGGCGGCACGACGGGCGAAACCGTCTATGTCGATTGCGGATACCACACGATGGGCATGGTCGCCGAAGACAACCTTTGATACCCGCAAATCAGCGAACCGGATCAAAGTTTCCCCTTATACCAACGGCCTTAGACCAACGGCCTTAGAGCACCCTGAACGATATAAGGATCGTTCAGGGCACTCTAACTTCTTGTTTTGGCGCGTTTTCCGAGTCGGGCAATGAACCCATCGCCCTTGATAACGCTATAGGGCGGTAGTGCTTCGCTGAGAAAGACCCCGCATCGGAGTGCGGGGAAGGGAATATTTTTAAGAGTCAGCACCAAAGGCCGGTAGCATTATCAACCAGTAATCAACCGGCGACTTGCTGCGGGCGCATGTCGGATTTGCTGATACCGGCAACCGATACAGGCTTTTTCATCGCATCGCGGCGGAACGGTTCACCGAGTTCCTGGTTGAGAACGCATTCGATGAAGGTGGTGACGCCGTCTTCCATCTGCTCTTTAACCGCCGTGCGAAGCGCTTCGGTAAGGGCATCGGTTCCGCGAACCTGAACGCCTTTGAGGCCGCAGCCTTCAGCGATTTTCGCGTATTCAACGCCGAGGTTCAGCTCTGTGCCGACGAAGTTATCTTCAAACCACAACGTCGTGTTGCGCTTTTCAGCACCCCACTGGTAGTTGCGGAAGATGACCAT
>CALDZQ010000125.1 GCA_937944035.1 uncultured Neomegalonema sp.
CGTCATCCCGGTCTATAACGGTGCAAGCACCATCCGCGTCGCCCTCGACTCCGCTCTCGCCCAGACCTGCGAAAACTACGAAGTCCTCGTCGTCGATGATGGCTCCACCGACGAAACCGCCGACATCGTGCGCAGCTATGATGATCCGCGCCTGCGCTTTGTCCAACAGCCCAATGGCGGCCTGAATGCGGCTCGTAACACGGGCATCCGTGAGGGCAAAGGCGACTATATCGGCCTGCTCGACGCCGATGATTTGTGGGAGCCGACAAAACTGGAAAAACACGTCGCCCATCTCGATGCCCACCCCGAAATCGGCCTGTCATTTTCGGGCAGTTGGATGATGGACCTCGACGATAAACCAACGGGCCTGATGCAAAGCCCGCAAATTAAAGACATCACCTCCGTCGATCTTGTTTGCCGCAATCCCGTTGGCAACGGCTCCACCCCGCTGCTGCGCCGTGCGGCCCTGGACGACATCGCCCATCCACACCCGGCCAAAGGCCACACCTGCTGGTTCGACGAGGAACTGCGCCAGAGCACAGACATTGAATGCTGGCTGCGCCTGTCGCTGAAAACCGGCTGGAAGATCGAAGGCATCGCCGAGCCGCTGACCGGATACCGCGTCAATCCGGCCGGCCTGTCCGCCAACGTCACCCGCCAGTTCGAGACATGGCAGCAGATGATCGCCACCACCGCCACCTACGCGCCCGACTTCATCGCCGAGCACGGCCCGCTCGCCAAAGCCTGTCAGCTCCGCTACCTCGCCCGCCGCGCCGTCAGCTTGCGTCAGGGCGATCTGGCGTGGAAATTCGCGCGCGGCTCGCTGGCCAGTTCGCCGAAAATCCTGCTCGATCAACCGCTGAAGACAATCGTCACCGTCGGGGCCGCAGGGATTCTCAGAATGTTAGGCGCACCTGTATATGCTTCGATTGAAGGCGCACTTTTAGGCTTGCTCAAACGCGCTCCCGCGAAGGCTTGAGGATACAAGATGACCACAGCGACCAGAACGGTCCACCTCGTCGATGACCGCCGCATGGGGGGCGTGACCCGCTTTCTGGAGCAGCTGACCGAGTTGCGCCTTAACGACTCGATGCATCAGGTCAAGCGCGGCACGATGCGGGCAAAACCGTATGAGGCGGATACCATCGTCTCGCATCTCGCGATCAGCTGGCGCAGTATGCCGATGCTCATCGCCTTGCGCGCCTGCAACCCCAAAGCGCGGCTGATCCATGTCGAACACAGCTATTGCGGCGGGTTCGAGCGGCATCGCGTGCCGGTTCTCAAACGCTTCCACACCTTGCTTCGCGCGGTTTACGCGCTGTTCGATGATGTAATCGCCGTCTCGGAGGGCCAAGCGCGCTGGATGCGGGATACGGGCATCATCCCGAACCGCAAAGTCACCGTCGCAACGCCGCTGGTCGATTTGACACCGTTTCTCGCGATCCCGAATCCGCAGCCCGAATCGGGCATCCGTTACGGGTTCGTCGGCCGTCTTGACGAGCAAAAAGGTCTGGACCAGATCATCAGCGGCTGGCGCAAACATGCGCCCGAAAACGCCCGCTTTGAGATTTTCGGCAACGGCCCGTACCGCGATAGTCTCGAAGATATGGCCAAGGGTGATGCGCGGATCACCTTTCACGGCGTGACCGACACACCCGCCGAAGCCTACCGCCTGTTCGACATCGCGCTGATGCCCTCACGCTGGGAGCCATACGGCCTCAGCTGTCTTGAGGCGCAGGCGGCGGGCCGCCCTGTACTGGTCGCCGATGTGGATGGCCTGCCAGAACAGGTCGCCACGGGTGGCGGGCTGGTTCTCTCAGCGCGCCCTGAAGACTGGTACGCGCGCTTTGCGCAGGGTTTCGACGCCGCATTTTTCGCCGAGCACACCGCCAAAGGCCGCATCGCCGCCCAACGCCACGGCGCAACCTCCGAAGCGCGCTGGATCGAGATTCTGGCCGACGATGAAGCGGATGAGACGATTGTTGATGCGGAGTTGGCGGGGTAATCCGCCTAGCAATCAAGCAATAAGCGCTCGCGAGGGCGGGAGTGGGCTGCGCTTCGCGCAGAACGCGCCCGCCGTGGGGCGAGCGAGCGCGTGTCGCCGCTTACGCGGCTCCCCCATCACTCCCACTCAATCGTCCCCGGAGGCTTCGACGTGATGTCGTAGACAACGCGGTTGATGCCTTTGACCTCATTGATGATCCGCGTCGCCGTGCGGCCCAGAAAATCATGCGGGAACGGGTAGTAATCCGCCGTCATCCCGTCCGTCGAAGTCACCGCGCGCAGGGCGCAGACGTTGTCATAGGTCCGCCCGTCGCCCATCACACCGACCGTTTTCACGGGCAGCAGCACCGCAAATGCCTGCCAGATCGTGTCGTACAGGCCCGCCTTGCGGATCTCATCAAGATAAATCACATCCGCCGCGCGCAGCACCGTCAGCTTCTCGCGCGTGATCTCGCCCGGAATACGGATGGCCAAGCCCGGCCCCGGAAACGGATGCCGCCCGACAAAGCTGTCCGGCAAGCCCAATTCCCGCCCCAGCGCGCGGACCTCATCCTTGAACAACTCACGCAGCGGCTCGACGAGGCTCATCTTCATCCGGTCGGGCAAGCCGCCGACATTGTGGTGGGATTTGATCGTCACGCTCGGCCCGCCCGTGGCGCTGACGCTCTCGATCACATCCGGGTACAGCGTCCCTTGCGCAAGGAAATCCGCGCCACCCGCGTTGGTCGCCTCCTCATCAAACACGTCGATGAACAACCGCCCGATGGTCTTGCGCTTTTCTTCGGGGTCCGTCACGCCCTCCAACTCGCCGAGGAACAGGTCGCTCGCATCCCTCGCCACCAGCGGGATGTTGTAGTGATCGCGGAACAGCGTCACCACCTCTTCCGCCTCGCCCGCGCGCATCATGCCGGTATCGACGAACACGCAGGTCAGCCGCTCGCCAATCGCCTCATGGATCAGTACAGCCGCGACGGACGAATCCACGCCCCCAGACAAGCCGCAAATCACCCGCCCCTCAGGCCCGACCTGCTCACGGATAGCGGCGATTTTCTCGTCCCGATACGCGGCCATCGTCCATGTGCCCGAACAGCCCGCGATCCCCCGCACAAAGTTGGTCAGCAGCGTCGCCCCGCGCGGCGTATGCACGACCTCAGGGTGGAACATCACGCC
>CALDZQ010000126.1 GCA_937944035.1 uncultured Neomegalonema sp.
CCCCGTCTCACAGAAGACGGGGCGTTGACCCCGCCCCCTGCCGCAATATCTCGGATGAAGATACAGCAGGAGGACCAACACCATGATCCGCATGACCACTATCGCCCTGTGCGCCCTCGCCACCGGCACGGCCCACGCACAAACCACGACCGATCCAATCGATCCGAACATCTTCATCGGTGCGCCCCTGATGACCAATGAAGAGAAATACGAATACACCAAAGCGCCGGAGTTCCAGTTCCAGCCGACCGATATGCTGGTCATCGGCTCAAGCGCCGTCAAACCAACCGCCGATTGGACCGATGCCGACACCGCCGCCTGCACCGCAAAGGATGGCGAGGTCATCGCACTCCCCGCCGGACGGACCACATGCTTCGTATTCTGACCGCCGCCCTCGCCATGACCCTTACCGCAAGCCCCGCTCTGGCCGACCCGCTGGATGAGTTGCGCTGGCACTCCCGCCCCGTGGTCATCTTCGCGGACAGCGCCAACGACCCCCGCGTTGAGGAGCAAACCGCCCTCCTCAACGCGCAATCGGCGGCACTGGCCGAGCGCGCAATGACCGTCATCATCGTCGCCGGAGACCGCGTCACCCGCGACGGTGCGCCCTTCCCCGCGACCCCTGACTCCCTGCGCGCCCGCTTGCGCGTAGAGGGCGGCACGTTCACCGTCCTGCTGCTGGGCAAAGACGGCGGCATCAAACGCCGCGAAACCACCGTCACCGCCCCCGAAGTCCTGTTCCAGCAAATCGACGCCATGCCGATGCGCCAACAGGAAATGCGCAGACAGATCAACTAAGACTTTATTCTCTGCCCCGCACCCCGATGCCGGGTCTGTCAGAGTATAGACCGTGCAGTTCAAATAGATCCCGCGTCTGCAAACACGCGTGTCCGGCAGTATGCCGATGTTATAAAGTCTTGTGTTGGTTATAAATCTTGTCTTACCGCGACTTGATCGCGGTATCCATTCTTCCACACGCCTTGCACGATGGACCCCGCGAACAAGTCGCGGGGTGACTTCCGGTTTGAAATTAATTTCAACAGCGAATACCCGCCTTAGCGATTGACACACGCCCCCGCACGCTCTTTCCTCGGACCGGAAAGCGAGGGGCCGATGCCAAAGAAAACAATGCTGGTCGAGTTCGGAATGGGCACGTCCCTGCGCCGTCAGGACTACACCGAAGCCGCCTGCCGCGCCGTGCGTGATGCCCTGTGGCACAACTCGATCAACATGGCCGAACTCTTCGGCTTCCCCAAAGAAGCGATGATCCTCGACGTTGAGATCGGCGTCGCCGACCCCGCCAAAGTCGACACCGCCCAAATCACCGAAATCTTCCCCTACGGCCAGCCAAGCGTCACCGTCGTCGCGGGCGGCCTTGATGTCCCCCGCAGCGACGGCGGCAACCCCACCGTCATCGCCAACGCCGCCATCTCCGTCTCCTTCGACATGGAGCGCGTGGCATGAGCACCCCGCCAAAAGACCAACGCATCATCATCGAGATGGGCATGGGCAACGATCTGCATGGCAAAGACTACACCAAAGCCGCAATCCGCGCCGTCGAAGACGCCATGCGCCACTCCTCCCTGCCCCTCTTCGGCGCGCTCGACCTCAGCCATGACCAGATGCGCGTGCAAGTCACCATCGGCGTGCAAAACCCCGACGCCGTCGATGTGGACGCCGTCACCGCCCACATGCCGCGCGGCAAAGCCTCCGTGCGCGTTATCAAGGGCGGCCTCAACGTACAGGGCAACGAGATCGTCATTGCAACCGCCGCCGTCGAGGCTTTCCTCCCGAACCAAAGCCATGCCTGGACGCAAAACACTTGACGGTTGTGTGTTAAGCCGCTTGAGATCGTTTCGGTGTAGTTGAGCGTGTAACGATTTCGGGGCGGTGAGTATGGTGGAGATGTCTTTGGCGCAGATGTCGGGTTTGCTCGGCGTCTTTTTGTACCTCGCCGGGTACGCCGCGCTCCAATTCGGATTTTTGCGCGGCCAAACCTACACCTACGCGGCTCTCAATCTGGCCGCCGCCGCCGCTGTGCTTTTGTCCCTGACCGAAAATTACAACCAATCCTCGGCCATGATCCAGGTCAGTTGGATCGTCATCAGCATCATCGGCATCCTGCGTCTGTACTATATCGACAAGACCCTGCACTTTTCAGACGAGGAATCCCGCCTGATCGAAAAACTTCTGCCGGGCGTGTCAAAAGAAAAGGCGCAAAAAGTGCTCGCCCTCGGCGAATGGATCGAAATGACCAGCGGCGCGCGCGTCATTTCCGAGGGTCTCCCGACCACCGCCCTCACCTATGTTTCAAGCGGCAAGCTTGTCGTCTCAAAGGGCGGCGTCCCGATGATCGCGATGGGTCAGGGCGCGTTGGTCGGCGAAGTCACCTATATCGACGGAACACCCGCCACCGCACAAATCGACGTTCTCGAAGACGCCCGCCTGTTCAGCATCGACGCGCAGAAGCTGCGGGCGCTGGTCGAGAAAGACAGCGAGATCGCCACCGCCATCGAATGCAGCGTCGCCTCCGTCTTGCGCGGCAAACTTCAATCCACGTCGCAAGAACTTCAAGACCGCAGCCCCGGCTTCATCCCAAGCGTTTGATGCAGTTGTTCGCCTGTCACCCCGCGACTTGATCGCGGGGGTCCATTATTCAAGGCGCTCTGACAACCTGATAGTGTTTTCCGGGCGTACCGCTTACGTGCAATGCGCCCGAACGGAGAAACCTACCCCCAAATATCCTTGGTGATCGCATCATACCAGCCGAAGCCTTCGGAGGCGGTCGCCGCGCGGGTCGCGTCGTCTTCTTCGGTTTTGGAGATAAATTTCTCCGTCGCCTCCACCTTCTCGGCCCCCGCTTTGTAATCCGCCCCGACCTTGACCCCGTGTTCGGCGGCCACAAGGCTCCAGCAGGTGTTGCGGAAGCGCGGCGGGAACGCCTTTGATCCGGTCAGCGCGGCGCGGGCCGCATTGGCAACCACCTTGGCTTGCGAATTGGCCGAGAACCCGGATTTCGGCATCGCCCCGTTTGCACAGGCATCGCCCAGCACATGAACGCCCTTCACCAGTTTCGACTCAAACGTCACCGGATCAATCGCGGCCCAGTCACCATCGCCCGTCAGGCCGGAATCCACGGCAATCCGCCCCGCCGTCTGCGCGGGGATCATATTGATGACATTGCCCTCGAACACCTCGCCCTCATTGGTCGTCACGGTCATAGCCTTAGCGTCAACCGAAGCGATGCCATTGCCCGTAAACTCGCCCGGAACCCATTCGATCATGCCCGGATAGAACCGCTCCCAAGCCTCCTGAAACAGCGCCTGTTTCGAGTGTTTGTCCTTTGCATCAAGGATCAAAATCTTCGATTTCGGCTTATCGCGTGTGAGGATTTTCGCGATCATCGACGCCCGTTCATACGGTCCGGGCGGGCAGCGGAACGGGTTTGGCGGCGGGCAAATAATGACCGTGCCGCCATCCTCCATCGCCATCACCTGCTTTTTCAGCAGCTGCGTCTGCGGTCCGGCCTTATACGCATGAGGGATGCGCGTCGCCGCCACACCCTCGTCATAGCCGTCATAAAGATCATATTTAAAGTCGATCCCCGGCGCGACCACCACCGCATCCGCCTGTAATTCGGTCCCGTCGGCCAGCGTCACCTTGCCGGTCTCCACCTTACTCGCACGGGCATAAACCATGTTCACGCCGTACTTGTTTTGCAGCGTATCATAGCCGTGGCTCAGGTCATCAAACGCGAACTCATCGCCCAGATAGACGTTCGAGAAAAAACACGTCGTGTGCAGCGGGTTTTGCTCGACCAGTGTCACATCCACCGCGCCTTTAGAGTCGCGCGCCACATATTTCGCCACCGTCGCCCCGCCGGGACCGCCGCCGACGACGATCAGCTTCGGCGTCGCCGCACGGGCGATATTCGGTGTCAGCAGCGTTACCGCGCCCGCCGCAACGGCCAATTTTCCAAGATCTCTGCGTGTCGTTTGCATAGCTTCTCTCCCCTTGTTGACTATTATTCGGCCTCTTGCGCCGCAAAATGCGCGGCGACCGCCGTTCGTTGTTCAATATCCAGCGAGCGCGCCACCATCCGCATCGCCGCGTGGTCGCGAGTGCCGTTCGCATATTCGGCCAGCGCTTCATACAGATGCGCAGCGCTCGCCCCCGCAATCCCCGGCACACCCTCGCCGCCGCCGGGTTGATGGCAGGCGAGGCATTCCTGTCCAAGATATTCACCGTATTCGAGATCGGCCGCCGCAAAATCGATCTCCGTCTCATCATCATCCACCCCTTTGAGGAATGGTGCGATTACATCTGCGGCATCCTCAACGTAGAAATCGAGAAACAGATGATCCGCATCCTCGATCAGCGCCAGCGACAACCGCTCGCTGCGCAGATCAAAAAACGCCTTCGCCACGCCCGGAACCACCGTATCCGCACCCGCCGCAATCACCAGCGTCCGCGCCTTGATCTTGGCCGCAAAAT
>CALDZQ010000127.1 GCA_937944035.1 uncultured Neomegalonema sp.
GGGAGTGTTGCGACAGTTCTGTCCGCTTTTGTGAGATGCGCCAAATCAGGGCGCGCTCTTAACCGGCCTTGCTCATCCAAAAACGCATCGTCGGGCAGGCCAAGCCGCCGCGCTTGGCGCACGGGTGGTGTGGGACGATCCGCTGTCACGCCCGTGAATTCCCATGTGTCGGGGTCGTCGGCGATGGCGCGTTGGATGCGTTCTTCTTCCTCGTCGCTGTGGTCCAAGATCACGGGAGGGCGTTTTTTTACATCAGGCATTGCTATATTTCCTGCGCCAATCGCGCTTTTCATGTTTGGAAGCGGGTCTGAGAGAAATTACCCGCGTCACGTTTTCGCGCTCTGTCAGGGCGAGGGCAAAAAGTTCTTGTCCTATGGGACCAACCCAAAATTCGCGTTCTTCGCCGTCAGAATATTGAATCTCCGGTCCGAGAGCATACTCCCACGCGAACCCGTCCATCGCTTCAAAACCGATGCCGTGTTTTCGGCGGTTGACCGCGTTTTTGGTTTCATCCCACTCGTATTCCACAGGGTTTTCCTAGCAGAAAAACCCTTCTCGCGCAATTTATCTCCAAGGAGATCGGCATGAGCGGTCATCGTCTTACAACGGGCGGTCTGATTGATCGGGACGCGCCGTTGGCGTTCAGTTTTGACGGCAAACGCTATCAGGGATACGCGGGCGATAGTCTCGCTTCGGCGCTGATGGCGAATGGGGTCGATATTATCGGGCGCGGGTTCAAGTATCACCGTCCGCGCGGGATTATGAGTGCGGGCGTTGAGGAAGGCGGGGCCATTCTGACCGTGGGCGCGGGGGCGCTGCGCGAGCCGAATGTCAAAGCGCCGATGCAGCCGCTTTACGGGGATTTGATCTCGACGGGGCAAAATGCTTTCCCGTCGGTGCGGTTCGATGCGGGCCGTGTCAATGATCTGATGGGGCGGTTTCTGGCGGCGGGGTTCTATTACAAGACCTTCTTCGGCATCCGCAAAGGCACAAAAGACTGGATGATCTTCGAGAAGTTCATTCGCAAGGCGGCTGGCATGGGGACCGCGTCGCGGGAGCCTGATCCTGCACATTACGAGACCGCTCATGCGTCGTGTGATGTGCTGGTGATCGGGTCCGGCCCTGCGGGGCTGGCGGCGGCGAAAGCGGCGGCACAGGCGGGAGAGGATGTTATTCTCGCCGAGCAGGATTTCGCATTCGGCGGCGCGTATCTCTCGCAAGCGGGGGGCGTGGACAAGGCGCTTGAAGCTGTTGGCGCGTTGCGCGAGTTGGACGTGACGATGATGCCGCGCACGACGGCGTTCGGTCTGTATGACGGCTGTGTGGCCGGTATGGTTGAGCAGGTCGCGGATGAGCCGGATGCACACGGGGTGCGGCAGCGGATGTGGGTTGTGCGCCCGCAGCGCATCATCCTCGCCACTGGGGCGATCGAGCAGACGATTGCGTTTGGCAATAATGACCGCCCCGGCGTGATGCAATCGGCCGCTGTGCGGACCTATCTGCGCCGTTTTGGCGTTGCGCCGGGTAGCAAAGCCGTGGTCGCGACGGTGAATGATGCGGGATACGAGACGGCGGCGGCACTGGTCGCGGCGGGTGTGCCGGCCACGCTGATCGATGCGCGCGAGGCCGGACCGGATGCGCCGGAGGGCGTCGATGTGCTGCGCGGCATGGTTCCGGTGCAGGCCAAGGGCCGCAGCCGGTTGTCGGGGATCGAAATCGGCAAACGGTCTTCGGACGGATCGATTGCGGTGGATCGGGTTTTGGAGTGTGATCTGCTGGCGGTTTCCGGCGGCTGGGCGCCTGCGGTGCATCTGACCTCACACAGGGGCGTGAAGCCCGTGTGGAACGAGGATCTGGGCTGCTTCCTCGCGGGGCCGACGGATGAGCCGGTTGCGGTTGTCGGGTCGGCGGCGGGGATTTGGGATGATGCGGATTGCGCGGCCTCCGGGGCCGCTGCGGGTGCGGGGAAGGGGTATGAGGCGCCTGTCTCCGGCGCGCATCCGCCCATGCGGCTGTATGAGGTGAAAGTGCCGGATCGGAAGCTGAAATGCTTCATCGATCCGCAGCATGATGTCAGCACCGAGGACGTGCGGCTGGCCCATCGCGAGGGGTTTGTCTCGGTCGAGCACGCCAAACGCTACACGACGCTGGGGATGGCCACGGATCAGGGCAAGGTGGGCAATATCATCGGCCTTGCGACGATGGCGGAGGCTTCCGGCAAGACGATACCGGAGACGGGGACGACGACCTTCCGGCCCCCCTACACGCCGATCTCCATCGGTGCGCTGGGCGGTCGCGCTGTGAAGACGCATTTCCGGCCGATCCGCCGCACGCCGCTGCACGAGTGGAACCTGCGCAACGGGGCGGTGATGACGGATGCGGGGCTGTGGAAGCGGCCCTGGTACTTCCCGAAAGACGGGGAGACGGTCGATGATGCGTATATCCGCGAGATGATCGCGGTGCGCACGAGCGTGGGGCTGTGTGATGTGTCCTCGCTGGGCAAGATTATGGTGCAGGGGCCGGACGCGAGTGCGTTCCTGAACCGTGTGTACACGAACGCTTTCGCCAAGCTGGCAGTCGGGCGGGCGCGGTACGGGCTGATGCTGCGCGATGACGGGGTCGTTTACGATGACGGCACTGTCTGGCGGATGAGCGAGAATGACTTCCTGATGACCACGACCACGGCGAATGCTGCCGGGGTGATGGCCAAGCTGGAGGAGTTTTTGCAGACGCGTTGGCCGGAGTTGCGGGTGCAGTTGACTTCCGTGTCCGACCAATGGGCGGGGATCGCGGTGGCGGGGCCGAAATGTCGCGATGTGCTGTCGGCGGTGGTTGCTGACTGCGATATGTCGGACGAGGCGTTTCCGTTTATGGGCGTGCGCGAGGGTAAGATTGCGGGCGCGGATGTTTGGATCGCGCGGATCAGCTTTTCCGGCGAGCGGGCGTTTGAGGTCTATGTGCGCGGCAGTAAGGCCGAGGCGGTGATGGATGCGCTGTGGGCGGCCTCACAGCCCTATGACGGCGCGCTTTACGGCACGGAGGCGCTGGGCGGGCTGCGGATTGAGAAGGGGCATGTGGCGGGGTCGGAGCTTGATGGCCGCACCACGGCGGCTGATCTGGGCCTTGGCGGCATGGTCTCGAAGAAGAAGAGCTTTATCGGCAGCGCGATGATCGGGCGCGAGGGGATGGTTGATCCGGACCGCTTGCAACTGGTCGGTGTTGCGCCTGTGGCGGCGGGAGGTCGGCTGCGGGCCGGGGCGTTGCTGACGGATAAGACGCCGATTGACGGGCATGGCTTGGGCTTTGTCACAGCCGTGACCGACAGCCCTGAGCTGGGTCACTGGATCGGGTTGGCGTTGATCCAAGGCGGTTTGGAGCGTTGGGAGGGCAAGGAGATCACCTCCGCCGATCCGGCGCGGGACGGGAACACGGCGGTACGCATCTTGTCCCCTCATTTCCTCGATCCCAAAGGGGAGCGGATGCGTGGTTGATTCATTGAACATACAGCAGGACGGCCTGAGCATCGTTGAAGAAAGCTGCGGCCCGTTTTGGCAGGTCACAAGCTGGCCCGAAACAGTCGGCGTTATTGAGCGGATGGCGGCGGATGCTTGCGGGGCCGCTGTGCCTGCGCCCGGTACGTGCGAGACGGGCGGCAAAGGTGCGGTAATGCGCGTGGGGCCGCTCGTCTGGTGGGTCATCGGGGCGGATGTGACGTTCGGGGCGCTCTCGCCTGAGGATGGCGCGGTGCTGGATATGACCGACAACCGCAAGCGGTTTGTGGTGTCGGGCGCGCGGGCGCGCGAAGTGATGATGCGCCTCGCCCCTCTGGATTTCCGCGATAAGGCGTTTCCGGTCGGCAAAGTCGCCTCGACCACAGCCCATCACATGAGCGTACAGATCGTGCGCCGCGACGGGGCGTTCGATGTCTATGCGACCGCCACGTTTGCGACCGGGTTTGCGGAAGTGCTGTCCGAAACGGCGGCGCAGTGGGGGTGAGGGCTGGAGTGAGGTGGAGGCTTTTCACTTAGAGCATCCTGAACGATATAAGGATCATTCAGGATACTCTAACATCTTGTTTCAGCGCGTTTTCCGGATCGGGCAATGAACCCGCTGCCCTTGAAAACGCTATAGTCTTTACGTCAATGCGTCTGCTTGATTGGGATGAGTTGTTTTGGAATTATATCTATAATTACAATGCCATACTCCGCGAAGGCGGGGTAT
>CALDZQ010000128.1 GCA_937944035.1 uncultured Neomegalonema sp.
TGATGAGCTGGCGGCGGATCTGGCGGATGCAGCGGCATCGAGCAAGTCGGCTGAAAAAGTCGTCGCTGCGCTTGGCGAGGCCTATGTCGAGTTTGCCGAGAAGAAATCGGACGAATTCCGCCTCGCTTTCCGCACCGATGAGGGTCAAATGACCGGCGCGGCCCGCGAAAGCCTTGAACTGGCGCTTCAGCCGCTGCGCGATGCGGTTTCTAAATCGGTCAAAGAGGCGCGTTCGCCCGACGAAATCGAGCGTATTGTGACCGGTATCTGGTCCGGCTGGCATGGCTATGCCCTGCTGAAACAAGCGGGCTGTGTGGGTGGTCAATCGCCCGTGTTTGACGCAAAAACCGCTGCCGCATCATTCGGTCTCGGCAAAAAATCCCCGAACGGCGTTGCCGCACACTAACAGGTAACACCCCATGTCCAGCATAAGACTGGCAAGTGGGCAGTGATGTTTGCTTCTTGGGGAGGAAGTAAGCGAGGGAGTCATAAACGATCAAATTGAAATTGAGCATGAAATTGCCCCTAGATTGGGCATTTTCATATGCTTTTTCAATTTATCCTGATCGCTTTTGACTTTAGCGCCGGGGCCAATGGCTCCGGCGCTTTTCTTTATTCAGCTGTTGGTTCGGGCGCGTCCGGTGTATCGGGCGCTTCGGCTCCGGCTTCAGGCTCGTCACCCTCTTCATCACCAGCCTGTTCGGCAAGGCGGGCGACGGAGACGACGCGTTCCTCATCCGCCGTGCGCAGCATCCAGACCCCGCCAGCCGAGCGGCTGCGGGTCGGGACGCCTGAGACGCCGCAGCGGATCGATTGCCCCGCATCTGTAACCAGCATCACCTGATCGCCTTCGTCCACAGGGAAGGAAGCGATGATTTTGGTCGGACCGGAACGGCGAGAGCCGGAGAGTGACATGGCTGTTACGCCCTGCCCGCCCCTGCGCATGGGCCGGTATTCAAAGGCGGACGCGCGTTTACCGACGCCGTTTTCTGCGATGGTGAGGATTGTTTCCTCCTGCGCACCCAGTTCGATGTAGCGGTCTTTCGAGAGTGCAGCGGCGACCGCGTCATCCTCCTCATCGGCTGAATCGTCTTCACTTCCATCGACCTGATCGTCACCTGCCATAGAGCGGCGCATCTTCAGGTAGCCGCGCGCTTCCTCGACGGTACAATCGACACCGTTGAGCACGGCCATCGAGACGACCTCGTCACCCTTGGCCAGCCGCATACCGCGAACGCCGGTGGAGTCGCGGCCCTTAAAGACGCGCACTTCGGTGATCGGGAAGCGGATCGCTTTGCCGAGTGCGGAGGTCAGCAGGACGTTCGAGTTCTCGTTACAGATCGCCGCCGAGATCAGGCGCACGCCTTCGGGCAGCTTCATGGCGATTTTGCCGTTGGCTTTGACGTTAACGAAATCGCTCAACTCGTTCCGGCGAACGCCGCCGTCGGAGGTAGAGAAGACGATTTGCAGCTTGTCCCACTCATCTTCAGGCACGTCGATCGGCATCATCGCGGCGATGGAGACGCCTTGCGGGATCGGCAGCAGGTTGACCAGCGCCTTGCCCTTTGCCGAGCGTCCGCCCTGCGGCAGTCGCCAAACCTTGAGTTTGTAGACGATGCCGTCGGTCATGAAGAATAGGACCGGCGTGAGGGTGTTGGCGGAGAAGAGGCGGGTGACGAAGTCTTCGTCTTTGGTCGACATCGCCGACAAGCCCTTGCCGCCACGACGTTGGGCGCGGTAATCGGCCAATGGCGTGCGTTTGAGATAGCCGCTATGGGTGGCGGTGACGACCATTTCTTCTGGTTCGATCAGGTCTTCATCGTCAAAATCGCCAAGGCTTTCGATAATTTCAGAACGACGCGGCACGGCGAACTCTTCGCGGACCGCTTTCAGCTCGTCCGAGATGATCGCCATGATGCGCTCGCGGGAGCGCAGGATGTCGAGGAAGTCCATGATCTTGGCGGCGAGCGCTTTCAGCTCGTCGGTGATTTCATCGCGGCCCAGTGCAGTCAGACGCTGGAGGCGCAGGTCGAGGATGGCGCGGGCTTGGATTTCGGACAGGCGATACGTGCCGTCCGCGTTAATCGAGTGATCGGGGTCGTCGATCAACTCGATGTATTCCGCGATCTTTTCAGCGGGCCAGTCACGGTCCATGAGGCGAACGCGGGCCGTGGCCGGATCGGGCGAGGCGCGGATGAGGGCGACGACTTCATCGACGTTCTCGACTGCGACCGCCAAGCCGCACAATACGTGGGCGCGCTCGCGGGCTTTGTTCAGTTCAAAGGCGGTGCGGCGGGCGACGACTTCTTCGCGGAAGGCAATGAAGCTGCTGAGGATGCGTTTGAGCGTGAGTTGCTCAGGCCGGCCATCATTGAGCGCAAGCATGTTCGCGCCGAAGCTGGTTTGCAGCGCGGTGAAGCGATGAAGCTGGTTCAGAACGACTTCTGCGGTGGCGTCGCGCTTGAGTTCGATGACCATACGCACGCCGTGGCGGTCGCTTTCGTCCTGAACATGGGCGATGCCTTCGATCTTTTTATCTTTGGCGAGTTCCGCGATGCGGGCTTCGAGCGTGGCTTTGTTGACCTGATACGGGACTTCATCGACGATGATCGCCCACCGGTCCTTGCGGATTTCCTCGACATGGGTGCGCGCACGCATGATGACGGAGCCGCGCCCTTCGGCATAGGCTTTACGCGCACCGCTCTGGCCAAGGATCAGGCCACCCGTGGGGAAATCGGGACCGGGAATGTACTCCATCAGATCGGCGACTTCGAGTTCGGGATTGTCGATGAGGGCAAGTGTACCGTCGATGACTTCGCCGAGGTTGTGCGGCGGGATATTGGTCGCCATGCCGACGGCGATACCCGCAGCGCCGTTGACGAGCAGGTTGGGGAATTTGGCGGGCAGGACGCGGGGTTCTTCGTCCTGGTTGTCGTAGTTCGGCTGGAAATCAACCGTTTCGCGGTCGATGTCATCCAGCAACGACAGGGCGATTTTCGCCATACGCACTTCGGTGTAACGCTGTGCCGCTGGCGGATCGCCATCCATCGAGCCGAAGTTACCCTGACCGTCGAGCAGCATCAGGGACATCGAGAAGTCCTGCGCCATGCGGACCAAGGCATCATAGACCGCTTGCTCGCCGTGGGGGTGGTATTTACCGATCACGTCACCGACGACGCGGGCGGATTTGCGATACGGCTTGTTCCACTCATAGCCCGCCTGATCCATCGCGTAGAGAATGCGGCGGTGGACCGGTTTGAGGCCGTCGCGCAAGTCCGGGATCGCACGGCTGACGATCACGCTCATGGCGTAGTCGAGATAGCTGCGCTGCATCTCCTCCTCGACCGAGATGGTCGGGCCGTCAAATGCGGGGCGTTCGGGGCGCTGTTCGGGGGTGTCCACCGGTGGCTCGTCGTTCTCGTCGCTCAAGGGAGTCTCCGTACTGGCGCAATCGGTTCTGCGGTTAA
>CALDZQ010000129.1 GCA_937944035.1 uncultured Neomegalonema sp.
GACCCTTGGTGCTGTGTGTACCCGCCTGACGCTTGGCAAGCTGCCAGCGTACAACGCGGTGAAGGATGTCAGCCCGTGCCTCTACGCCAAAAATCGACTCATCGAGTTCGACTTCACCCGCAGAGGCGGCATCCAATGTGAGGACATCGCGCTTCATATCATTCACCGCCTTCTTTAGGCTTGTTATCTTCGGTCGCACCATCAGTACCGGCTTCGGCTTCAATCTCAGCTTCCGCAGCCTGAAGCGCTGCCGCCTGTTCAGCCGCAGCAGCCGCCGCAGCCGCTTCGCGTGCCGCTTCTTCTTCAGCTGCCGCCGCTGCAGCAGCCTCTTCAGCCGCTTTCGCGGCTACAGCCGCTGCCGACCGCAGACCCGCAGGGAAGAGCAAGCTCTCTGACTGGTCCTGCTTGACAGCATCGCGGATGATGACCCAGCCGCCTTTAGCGCCCGGAACCGCACCGCGAACCATCAACAAACCACGCTCAACGTCTGTCTTGACGATGCGCAGGTTCTGCGTCGTGACCCGTGCAGCACCCATGTGGCCAGCCATCTTCTTACCTTTGAAGACGCGACCGGGATCCTGACACTGCCCCGTGGAACCGTGACTACGGTGCGAAATCGACACACCGTGCGACGCCCGGAGGCCGCCGAAGTTGTGACGCTTCATTGCACCGGCAAAACCTTTACCGATCGACGTGCCGACGACATCGACGAACTGGCCTTCAAAAAAGTGGCTGGCGATAATCTCTTCGCCCACGTCAACGAGGTTTTCTTCGCTTACGCGAAACTCGACGACCTTTTTCTTCGGCTCGACCTTTGCCACTGTGAAGTGGCCGCGCATTGGTTTGGTAACGTTTTTGGCTTTCGCCGCACCCGCACCCAACTGTACCGCTGTATATCCATCACGCTCATTCGTGCGCTGTGCAACAACCTGAACGTTATCCATACTCAGAACAGTGACAGGAACCTGCCGACCGTCTTCCATGAACAACCGGGTCATTCCCAGTTTCCGAGCGATTACGCCTGTGCGCATACCGCTGTCTCCCCTTAGAGTTTGATCTCAACATCGACACCGGCCGCAAGATCGAGCTTCATCAAAGCGTCGACGGTTTGCGGGGTCGGATCTACGATGTCGAGGAGACGCTTATGCGTCCGGATCTCAAACTGCTCACGGCTTTTCTTGTCGATGTGAGGCGACCGAAGAACCGTAAAACGCTCAATCCGCGTCGGCAAAGGGATTGGACCCCTAACCTGGGCGCCCGTGCGTTTGGCTGTGCTGACGATTTCGGCCGCCGAGCTATCAAGCGTCCGGTGGTCGAAGGCCTTTAGCCTAATGCGTATATTCTGTCCCTGCATGGGAGCGCGCCTCTTGCCAATTTGGAAAAGAAAAGAGCCGGGAAAACATCCCCCCGACTCCTGTTAAGTCTGTGTCGTTATTCGATGATCTTGGCTACAACGCCAGCACCAACCGTACGACCACCTTCACGGATAGCGAAGCGAAGCTTCTCTTCCATCGCGATCGGGTTAATGAGCGTGACAACCATTTTCACGTTGTCGCCGGGCATAACCATTTCCGTGCCTTCAGGAAGATCAACCGTGCCCGTTACGTCCGTCGTGCGGAAGTAGAACTGAGGACGATAGTTCGTGAAGAACGGCGTATGGCGGCCACCCTCATCCTTGTTCAGGATGTAGGCTTCGGCTTCAAACTTCGTGTGCGGCTTAACCGAACCCGGCTTACACAGAACCTGACCGCGCTCAATGCCTTCACGGTCAACACCACGGAGCAAAGCACCGATGTTGTCGCCAGCCTGGCCCTGATCGAGAAGTTTCTTAAACATCTCAACGCCGGTACATGTGGTTTTCGTGGTGTCTTTAATGCCAACGATTTCGAGTTCTTCGCCGACTTTAACGATACCGCGCTCAACACGACCCGTTGCAACCGTACCACGACCGGAGATCGAGAATACGCCCTCAACAGGCATCAGGAACGGCTGGTCAATCGGACGCTCAGGCGTAGGGATGAACTCATCCACAGCAGCCATCAGAGCAGCGATTTTCTCGGTGCCGATTTCAGGATTGCGATCTTCGAGAGCGGCAAGGGCCGAACCAGAGATGATAGGAATATCATCACCAGGGAATTCATACGAGCTGAGAAGCTCGCGGATTTCCATTTCAACCAGCTCAAGAAGCTCTTCATCGTCAACCTGATCGACTTTGTTCAGGAACACGACCAGCGCAGGCACACCAACCTGACGCGCGAGCAGGATGTGCTCACGGGTCTGAGGCATCGGACCATCAGCCGCGTTAACCACGAGGATCGCGCCGTCCATCTGCGCAGCACCCGTGATCATGTTTTTCACGTAGTCGGCGTGACCTGGGCAATCAACGTGGGCGTAGTGACGGTTTGGCGTCTCATACTCAACGTGTGCGGTCGAAATCGTGATGCCGCGTGCTTTTTCTTCCGGAGCGGCATCGATCTGATCGTATGCTTTGAATTCACCAAATTGCTTGGTGATCGCAGCTGTCAGCGTCGTTTTGCCGTGATCAACGTGACCAATGGTGCCAACGTTGACGTGCGGCTTATTCCGCTCAAACTTTTCCTTACCCATTTCTGGTCTCCAACCTTCTTAGATGGTCAATTCCGCGAGAACGGAAACGATTAGCCCTGATATTTCGCCTGAATTTCTTCGGCGAGGTTCTGAGGAACCGGTTCATAGTGGTCAAACTGCATCGAAAACTGTGCGCGGCCCTGAGACATCGAGCGCAGTGTGTTGATGTAGCCAAACATATTTGCGAGTGGCACAAAAGCGTCGATAACAATCGCGTTGCCGCGTGTATCTTGGCCCTGCACCTGTCCACGCCGGGACGTGAGGTCGCCGATAATTCCGCCCGTGTACTCTTCCGGCGTCACGACTTCAACCTTCATTATCGGTTCAAGCAGTTTCGGGTTCGCTTTCTTGATGCCTTCGCGCATTCCGGCACGGGCGGCGATCTCAAAAGCGAGGACCGAGGAGTCAACGTCGTGGTACGCGCCATCAATCAGCTGCACCTTGAAGTCGATCACGGGGAAACCGGCAAGCGGACCGGAATCCATAACCGATTCGATGCCTTTTTCGACGCCCGGAATGTATTCCTTAGGCACGTTACCACCGACAACCTTGCTCTCGAAGCTGTAGCCTTCGCCCGCTTCGGTCGGCTCCAAGATCATCTTGATACGCGCAAACTGGCCCGTACCACCCGACTGTTTCTTGTGGGTGTAATCGATCTCGTGCTTGGCGGTGATCGTCTCACGATAGGCAACCTGTGGAGCGCCGATATTCGCGTCGACCTTGAACTCACGCTTGAGGCGGTCAACAAGAATGTCGAGGTGAAGCTCACCCATGCCGCGCATGATGGTTTGACCGGACTCAAGATCGGTCTCAACGCGGAACGAAGGATCTTCGGCAGCCAAACGGCCCAGGCCATGAGACATTTTCTCTTGGTCGGCTTTCGTCTTCGGCTCAATCGCGATCTCGATAACCGGATCGGGGAAGGTCATCGTTTCGAGAACGACCTGCTGCTGCTGATCGCAGAGCGTATCGCCCGTCGTCGTGTCTTTCAGACCCGCAAGCGCGATGATGTCACCAGCAAAAGCTTCGGTGATCTCGTCCTGCTTGTTCGAGTGCATCATAACCATACGGCCAACACGCTCTTTACGGCCTTTTGTCGAGTTGAACAGGCCATCGCCTTTGTTCAGCATACCGGAATAGATGCGCGTAAAGGTCAGCGTGCCCATATACGGGTCGTTCATGATCTTAAACGCGAGACCGGAGAACGGCTCAGAATCGTCCGCGTGACGCGCGATGTTACGTGTTTCCGTCTCATCGCCCGGTTTAAAGCCCATATAGGCAGGCACATCGAGCGGACCCGGAAGGAAATCGACAACCGCGTTGAGCATGGGCTGAACGCCCTTGTTCTTGAACGCGGAACCGCAAATCACCGGCACAAAAGAAAGCGACAAAGTGCCCTTGCGGAGCAATTCACGGAGTTTTTCCTCGGAAGGCTCTTCGCCCTCAAGGAATTTCTCCATAGCTTCGTCGTCCATTTCAACAGCGTTCTCGATCATCGCAGCGCGCCATTCAGCGGCTGATTCTTTCAGCTCGTCGCGAATCGGGCGCAGTTCCCAGGAAGCGCCAAGATCTTCGCCTTCCCAGACCCACTCCTGCATTTTGATAAGATCGACCATACCCTCAAGCTCGGTTTCCGAGCCGATTGGGATCTGGATCGGCACTGGCGTTGCGCCGGTGCGGTCTTTAATCATTTTAACGCAGTTGAAGAAGTCAGCGCCGGTCTTGTCCATCTTGTTAACGAACACGATGCGCGGTACTTTATAACGGTCGGCCTGACGCCACACCGTTTCAGTCTGAGGCTCAACACCCGCGTTGGCGTCCAGCACACAAACAGCACCGTCAAGAACGGCGAGCGAGCGCTCAACTTCAATGGTGAAGTCAACGTGACCGGGCGTATCGATGATATTGAAGCGGTATTTGTCGGACAGTGGCGTCGTGCCATCTTCCGTGCGCTCCCAGAATGTCGTGGTCGCAGCAGACGTGATCGTAATCCCGCGCTCCTGCTCCTGCTCCATCCAATCCATCGTCGCGGCACCATCATGCACTTCGCCAATTTTGTGCGACTTGCCTGTGTAGAATAGAACACGCTCGGTGGTCGTGGTCTTTCCAGCATCGATATGCGCCATGATCCCGAAGTTTCGGTAGCGCTCCAGCGTATATTCGCGAGCCATGTCAGGTCACCTTAACAGCAGTGAAATTGGGAATTACCAGCGGAAGTGGGAAAATGCCTTGTTGGCATCAGCCATTTTATGCGTGTCTTCGCGTTTCTTAACAGCGTTGCCACGGTTATTGATCGCATCGACCAGCTCACCGGAGAGACGATCAACCATCGTATTCTCAGAGCGGGCGCGGGCCGCGTTAATCAACCAACGGATCGCCAGTGCCTCACGACGCTCCGGGCGCACATCAACAGGAACCTGATATGTCGCCCCACCAACACGGCGGGACCGCACTTCAACGGCAGGCTTAATATTGTCGAGCGCTTCGCGGAACACCTCGATAGGGTCACGACGCGTTTTTTCTTCAACAATATCCAACGCACCGTAGACAATCGTCTCGGCAGACGACTTCTTGCCGTCGTACATCAGGTTGTTCATGAACTTCGTCAGAACAGTGTCACCGAACTTAGGGTCCGGCAGAATTTCGCGCTTCTCGGCGCGGTGGCGACGGGACATCGTCTGCCCTCCCTATTTCGGACGCTTGGCGCCGTATTTCGAACGACGTTGCTTACGATCTTTAACGCCTTGGGTATCAAGCACACCACGCAGAACGTGATAGCGCACACCCGGCAAATCTTTTACGCGACCACCACGGATCAGGACCACAGAGTGCTCCTGAAGGTTATGTCCCTCGCCGGGAATATAACTGATGACCTCATAGCCGTTCGTCAGACGCACTTTCGCTACACGACGCAGAGCCGAGTTCGGCTTCTTAGGCGTTGTCGTGTAAACGCGCGTACAGACGCCACGTTTCTGAGGGCACTCCTCAAGGTGGACCGATTTACTGCGCTGCACCTTCGGCTTGCGCGGCTTACGGATCAACTGTTGTATCGTCGGCATTCAGTCAGCCCTTTTCCCGGTGTCGGGTCCGTCGAATTTCTCGTCATCAGAACGCAGGAGACCCCGGATCAGCGCAACCGCTTTTCCGAAGGTGAAACAGAGGACCAAAGCATTAACTTAGATCATGTTCTCATACGTACAGAATTTTTTGCACTGCAATATAGTCGCCTTGCAGTTCGCGGAACCTACTGATGCGCTATGCTCGCGTCAAGTCTGCATTTAAGGCTTTTTTTGCTGCGTTTCCAATAACACAATATCACGACCCGCCAGAGCCGCCCAATGCCTTAATCTCCATCAGAAAACCGCAGAATTCTGCGGATTTTCATCGATAATGGCATTTACGTTTACCAGCCTTTCATACGGCTTGCTTAAGTTTTGCGGTGTGTACGGCAGAAGCGCCTGCGCATCGAAATCAATTCCGAGGCAGTCTTTATGTCCTATATCGATTCCACGAGCGCCCCATCCCCATCCCTGAGTCGGGCGCGGGGAGCGATAACCCGAAGCGTGTTCATCGCCACAATTTGCACCAGCGCCTTTCTGCTGTTCATGATCCAGCCGATGTTCAGCAAGATGGCCGTGCCATTGGTTGGCGGTTCGCCCGGTGTCTGGACGACGGCGATGCTGTTTTTTCAGTCCGTACTACTGGGCGGATATGCCTATGCGCATTGGCTGGCGTCGTCTTTTCCGGTATCGCGTCAGCGTCAAATCCATCTGTGTGTGACGGCGGTGGCGGTCTTCGCCCTGCCGCTGGCATTACCGACCGGGTGGAGCCTGCCGACAGACGGTACGGTAACAGTCTGGCTTCTGGCCCTGTTCGCCGTCAGCATCGGAGCACCGTTCTTCGCCCTCTCCGCCAACTCCCCCCTGTTGCAGGAATGGTATGCCAGCACGGGCAATGAAGACGGGGCGGACCCTTACTTTCTATATGCGGCAAGCAATATCGGATCATTTGGCGCGTTGCTGGCCTATCCGCTGCTGATCGAGCCATCAATCGGCCTGTCGGATCAAGGATCGCTCTGGAGCCTCGGTTATGTGCTGCTGATCGTCGGCCTCGCCGTCTCCGCCTTCATGGCACGCGACGTTCCGGTGACGGCTGTACAGGCAGAAGAGACCGCAGCGGTCGCAGCACCCTCATGGCGTGAGATCGGTTTCTGGATACTGCTCGCCTTTGTGCCTTCGTCAATGATGTTGAGCGTGACAGCAAAAATTGCGACCGACATCGGATCCTTCCCGCTGATTTGGGTGACAACGCTCGGCCTGTATTTGCTGACCTATGTTTTCGCATTCTCTGCGAGATTCAGAGCCATATCCGGCCCGCTGCCGAGGCTTCAGATGATTGCCTCCATTGGCATGTTCATTTTCCTGTGCCTTGATCCGAGCGATTCGAAGACCGCGATGGAAATGTTCGTACTGCTTGGCTTCTTGTTCCTGACCGCGCTGACATTCCACACACGGCTGGCCGATTGCAGACCTGACAAGCGCTATCTGACGATGTTCTTCCTGTGCATGTCCGCAGGGGGCGCGTTGGGGGGGATCTTCAACTCGATTATTGCGCCGATTATTTTCAACGATGTTCACGAGTTCAGCATCGCCGTAGCGCTGGCATTCGCCGCCGCACCCGTGATTGCAGTGAACAGAGCGCGGGATGTGCAGATTTTGCTGGGCGCGGCTTCGCTATTCGCAATCCTTTACCTGGTCAGTCGTTCCGACCTCGCAGGCACTATTGTGAATCAAGCGAACGCTATCACAGCCGCAAATGTGGTTATCGCAAGCATCAGCGCAATCATCCTGCTGCAGTCATACGGCCACCCGGTTCGGCAGGTGGCGCTGGCGGCGATAGCGATTGTTGTGACAAACATCGGGGTAAACCCGACGCTTGTGATGCAGGAACGCAGCTTTTTCGGTGTTTATAAAGTTCAGAACTCAGAAGACGGAACTGCGCGTCTTTTGAAGCACGGCACAACCGTCCACGGTATGATGCGCACGGATACCGCCGGAACCGATCCTGCGCTGTACTACGCTAAAGCGGGACCGTTCGGGCAGTTCTTCGGAATGATGCAACCGGGCGATTCTGTTGGGATCGTCGGGCTTGGCGCGGGCGGGCTGGCCTGTCACCGCGTTGATGAGATTACAAAGGTGTTTTACGAGATCGATCCGCTGGTTGACCGGATTGCCCGCGACCCGCGTTATTTCGGGATGCTGGAAAAATGCAAGGTCACAGCGCCGACCATTCTGGGCGATGCGCGGATCGAAATGGAGAAGATGCCGGACAACGTGCATGACCATATCGTGCTGGATGCCTTCAGCTCCGACTCGGTGCCGGTCCATCTGCTGACCCGTGAAGCGTTCGCGACCTATGACCGCGTTATGCCCGAAAGCGGCGGGCTGTTCATTCACATCTCCAACCGCTACTTCGATCTGGTCGGTCCGGTGACGCGCGTAGCGGAAACGCTGGGCTTTGAGGTTTACTATCAACATTACCTCCCTGACGAAATCGCCCAAAAGGAGGATTTAGCCACCTTCGTCCGGGCGCTGGTTGCCACGAAGAGTCCGGCATTGATCGCGACGCTCACAGAAGACAGCAAATGGAAGCGCGCTCAGGCATGGGCTGATCCGGCCTGGACAGACGACTACGCCAACACCTTATCCGCGTGGCAGTAGGATTTTGCTGATGACAACAAAAACGCCCCGGAGAATGCTCCGGGGCGTTTTTTTGTTGGGTCAGTTCGCTCGATTATAGCGATTTTCGATAAACCTGAGCCATTGTTTTACTCTTCAGAACAATCGCAATTCGCTTTAACGGCGTTAAAGCGCCGCTTCAAGTTTCGGCAGCGCGTCGAACAGGTCGGCGACAAGGCCGTAATCGGCGACTTGGAAGATCGGGGCTTCCTCGTCTTTGTTGATTGCGACGATGACTTTCGAGTCCTTCATGCCCGCGAGGTGCTGAATCGCGCCGGAGATGCCGACGGCGATGTAGAGGTCAGGCGCAACGACCTTACCCGTCTGGCCCACCTGATAGTCGTTCGGCGCGTAGCCCGAATCAACCGCCGCGCGGCTTGCACCGACCGCAGCGCCAAGTTTATCGGCCACCGCATCGACCAGCGCAAAGTTCTCTGCCGATCCCATACCGCGACCACCGGAGATGACGATCTTGGCGGAGGTCAGCTCAGGGCGGTTGCTCTCGACGACTTTGTCCTCGACCCACTCGGAGAGGCCGGGATTTGCGACAGCGCCGATTTCCTCGACCGCAGCCGAGCCGTCCATTGCCGCCGCGTCAAAGCTTGCACCGCGCACGGTGATGATTTTCTTCGCATCGGTCGATTGCACGGTCGCCATCGCGTTGCCCGCGTAGATCGGACGCTCAAACGTGTCGGAACTGTGAACGCCGGAGATGTCCGAGATCACCATGCAATCGAGCAGGGCGGCGACGCGGGGCATGACGTTCTTGCCCGATGTCGTCGCACAGCCGACGATGTGCTCGTAATCACCCGCGAGGCTGACGATCAGGTCGGCCAGCGGCTCGGCCAGATCATGCCCGTATGCGGGGTCTTTCGCGCACAATACTTTGGTCACGCCGGACAGCTTTGCCGCCTCGGCAGCAACAGCACCGCAATCGGAACCCGCGCACAGGACGTGAATATCGCCGCCCATCAGCGCCGCAGCGGTTACGGTCTTCGCCGTCGCGTCGTTCAGCGTGGCGTTGTCGTGTTCAGCCAGAAGAAGTACAGCCATATCAGAGCACCCCTGCTTCATTTTTCAATTTATCAACCAGTTCCTCGACGGAACCGACAATGACGCCGGCCTTACGGGCGGGCGGCTCCTCGACTTTGACGATGGTCAGGCGTTTTTCGACGGTCGCGCCGTAATCACCCGGCTCTTTGATGTCGAGCGGCTTCTTCTTCGCCTTCATGATGTTCGGCAGCGAGGCATAGCGCGGCTCGTTCAAACGAAGGTCAACGGTGAGGACGCACGGCGTCGGGATCTTGATGACCTGAAGGCCGCCATCGACTTCGCGCGTAACGGTGGCCGAGCCATCGGTGAGTTCAAGACCGGACGCGAATGTGCCCTGCGACCACCCCATGAGCGCGGAGAGCATCTGGCCCGTGGCGTTCATGTCATTGTCGATGGCTTGCTTGCCCATAATGACCAGACCTGGCTGCTCCTCATCGACAACGCCTTTGAGGATCTTGGCAACCGTCAGCGGCTCGACATCGTCTTCGACATTATCGACGGCCTTGACGAGGATCGCGCGGTCTGCGCCCATCGCGAGAGCGTTGCGCAGCGTTTCCTGAGATTTCTCAACGCCGATGGAGACGACGACGATCTCTGTGACCTGCCCCGCTTCCTTGAGCCGGATCGCTTGCTCGACTGCGATCTCATCGAAAGGGTTCATCGACATTTTCACGTTCGCCAGATCGACACCGGACTGGTCCGCCTTAACACGCACCTTCACGTTATAATCGATCACCCGTTTGACGGGGACAAGTACCTTCATCACGACACCTTCTTAAAGAACTTCCACACGCAAAATGGCGCATCCGATGGAAGCGCGTTAGCGCGGTTCTGACTTCCCTTAGCGCAAGAATGCGACTCAGTGCGAGAGTGAATCGTCGCATGAGGGCGATAAGTGAAAATACGGGCTTATTTTTCACGGAAATTGTTGCCCGTTTGCGCATCCCGTTACGTCAATGTCAGATCGCTTGAAACACGACGAACCGATAGAAGACATACGAAAAAACCATCACCGCGCCGCTGGCGATAATAAGCGCCAGAAGCGGATGCAGGCCCGTTAGGGTCAGGGCGGCGAAGATGGCGTAGTTCAGCGACGTTCCAAGCAGCAGGCCCGCCGCATAGCGGCCGCCTTCCTGCGCTTTGCCGCGTCCGCTGGGGCCGAATGTGTAGGTGCGGTTCAGATGCCAGGTCACGAGACCCGCAAGACTGATCGAGAGGACGCGGGCGGCATAGACACCAATCCCCGCGCCCGTTGCGGCCATTAAGACCCCGGCGTCAACCAGAAACCCGGCGCTGCCCACCATCGCAAACCGGAACACACTTGGTGGTATCGTTCCAAAGCGTATCATCGGCACTCTCCTGCGGGTCGATGCGGTAGGACGGAATCGACAGATAGAACAGGCGCATATTCTCGGCCTGTGCGCGTGTGATGGCGCTCATCACCAAGCCGCATGTTATCATCAGCATCGCGATAATCATCAGACCGGTACACAGAACCGCCGTGGGCAGGCGCGGGACCAGCCCCGTCTGCATGTATTCGATCAGCAGGGGGGCGGCGAGAACGAGGCTGAGGAGCGCCGCACCCGCCGCCAATCCGCCGAAGAACATCGCGGGCCGGATGGTTTTGAACAGCGCCATGAAGGTCAGCAAGATGCGCGCGCCGTCACGGAAGCTGGACAGCTTGCTGGTCGAGCCTTCAGGGCGCTTGCCGTAGGGCAGTTCAATCTCGACCGTGGGCAGGCGCAGTTGGGAGGCGAAGACCGACATCTCGGTCTCGGTCTCAAACCCCGATGACAGGGCCGGAAAGCTTTTGGCGAAACGGCGGGTGAAGGCGCGGTAGCCGGAGAAAATATCCGAATAATCCTTCCCGAACAGCCATGAATAGGCGAGGTTAAAGCCCCAGTTGCCGATGGCGTGACCCCGGCGGCCCGCGTCTTTTTTCACATTCGCCCGCGCCCCGACGGCCATATCCGAGCGGCTGGAGATCAACGCTTCGATCAGGTCGGGCGCACGGGAGGCGTCGTATGTGCCATCACCATCGGCCATCAGATAGATGTCCGCATCAACCTCCGAGAACATGCGCCGGACGACGTTGCCTTTGCCCTTGCGCGGCTCGCTGACCACCATTGCGCCGGCCGCCCGTGCAATGGCGGCGGTGTCATCGGTGGAGGCGTTGTCGAAGACGTAAATGCGCGCGTCGGGCAGCGACTCGCGAAATCCCTCAATCACTCCGGCGATGGTGATCGCTTCGTTGTAGCAGGGCAAAAGCACAGCGATGTCAGGCCGATATGTCATTATTTTTGCTCATTAGGTCAAGATCAATCATTTCTTTGAACTTAAACCCTAGTGATGAAGCAAGAATTGAAATCGGAGCTGGCAATGAGACTCATCGATAACCGCAATATTCTTATCTGGTCATTTGTTGCCGTCCTGCTCAGCATACTGCTCAAACTAAAACGCCTTTTCGTGGTCGCCACGGACGGGCAACTTCCCGGCAATGACGATTACTATCGGCTGGTCGCGGTGCGCGAGTGGATGGCCGGGGCGAACTGGTTCGATGTCGGGCAAGATCGGCTGGGGGCGGAGGGTGTGATGATGCACTGGTCGCGGATCGTCGATCTGCCCATCGCATTGCTGATCGGGTTCTTTGAGATTTTCCTCGATCCCGTCATGGCCGAACGGGCGGCATTGATCGCCTGGCCCGCGCTGACATTCGGGGTCGCTGTCGCGATTGCAATGCTGATGGCACGGCGGTTGGGGGTGACGGCGCATCCGGGGATTATTGCGGTGATCGCGGGTCTGAGCGGGGCGACACTGCTTCAATTCGAGCCGGGGCGCATCGACCATCACAACCTGCAAATCATCCTCATGGCGCTGGTTGTCTATGGCGGAATTGATCCGCAGTTGCGCCGGGGCGGCATTCTGGCGGGTATCTCCTGCGCGCTGTCGATGATGATCGGCATGGAAGCGCTGGCGATGATCGCGGTGTGCGGATTGCTGTTCGCGGCGCGCTGGATCGCGGGCGATGACAGGGACGGCCTGCGCTTTGGCGGTTTCGGGGTCAGCTTTGCGCTCGGCACGGCGGTTGCCTTTGTGCTGAGCGCGCCGCCGGAGCGCTACGGCGCGCTGGTCTGTGACGCTCTCTCACCCGCCTACGGATTACCGGTCATTCTGGCCGGGATGGGGGCGGGTTTTGCGGCGGAATTTTCCGGCAGGCTGGCGAGCGTCCGGCAGCGTCTTGGCGCGTGTGCGGGGCTGGCGGTGGTCAGTGTCGGCGCGTTGTTGGCGGTTGCGCCTGAGTGTATCGGCGGGCCGTATGCGGCGCTTTCGGATGGGGCGAAAGAGATTTGGCTGCCACGCATTGTCGAGGCGCAAGGGCTTGTCAGTTATCTGCAAAGCACACCCGAAGCGGTTATCGTTTATGTGATCTATCCGATTCTCGCGGTTCTGAGCGCCGTGCTGGTCGCCCCGCACTTACAGGATGCGCGGCGGTGGGACATCGCGATGCTCGTGATTCCGATCATCGCGATGGTGGTTCTCAGCTTTCTCCAAATCCGGCAAAACCAGTTCATCGGCTTCACCGCATTGCCCTTGTTGGCGGCAGCGGTTCCGGTCGTGCGGGGCGCGCTGAATAAATGGACCGCGCGCAGCAGCCCGGCCGTGCAATGGGGCGTGTGCGCCGTAACCGTATTGCTGTCCGCCGGGTCGTTGATGACATATTTCTCCGCAAAATCAGACATATCGGTCGCCAACGCGGCCCCGTCGGTGCAGGCATATGCCTCGGTCGAGGGGCCGTCCCAATGCAAGGATTTGAAGGCGGTTGCGACGCTTGCCTCGCTGCCGCGCGGGCGGGTGCTGGGCGATCACAACCTGTCGGGGCGGCTGATTTCAGCAACGCCGCATCAGGTACTGGTCGGACCCTATCACCGTTCGGAACAGTCGGTGCTGGACGGGATGGTATTGCTCGACGGCACGGACGAGGAGGTCCGTGCGGTGATGACCGGCCGCTCGGCGGATTATCTCGCGCTGTGCCTGCATCCGGCATCCCTGTCAGCGGCGACTCCGGACGGGTTTTTGAAAAACCTCGCGCAGAACGGGCCGCCTGAATGGCTGTCGCCCGTTTATAATGACAGCGGCGTCTACGTGTTCCGCCTGGCGGCGGACAGTTAGAGTGCCTTGAACGATATAAGGATCGTTCCGGGCACTCTAACTTCTTGTTTTGGCGCGCTTTCCGAGTCGGGCAATGAACGCATTGCCCTTGATAGCGCTCTAGCGGTTCGCGCCCGGAACCCAGAGCACGTCAGACTTACCGTCGTCATTGGCGATGCGGGACGCCACGAAGAACCAGTCGGACAAGCGATTGATATAGCGGACGGCGTCCCCGTTGACGCTTTCCTGTGTGGCCAGTTCAACGATGCCCCGCTCGGCACGGCGCGAGACGGTGCGGCAAAGGTGCAGCGCGGCGGACAGCGCTGAGCCGCCGGGCAGGACGAAAGAGCGCAAGGGTTCAAGCTTTTCGTTCATCGCATCAATCTCGGCCTCAAGACGCTCGGTCTGGGCGGCGGTCATGCGCAGCGGCGGGTATTCGGATTCCGCGTC
>CALDZQ010000130.1 GCA_937944035.1 uncultured Neomegalonema sp.
CTATTTCTTCTTCGATATTTCCCATTCTGAAAATGCCACGATAAACGGTAACTTCACGGCGAAAAATGCGGATACAAATCCACTTGTCATCGATGGCAAGATTATTTCCTACTACGGAATTTCCGGCGGAAACGTAAAGAATTTCATCCTCGATGGCGACAGTACACAAACACCGGGCAGCGGCGACAGAATGACCTTCGAAGGTTGGTCAGGTGGTATCAGAGTGGAAACCGGCGCTGACGCTGACATTACAACAGGTCTGCCCCCTGAGACACGCGACATCACACTCAAAAATATCACCGTCACGGCTCCGGAAATTGAAGGCTTCCCCGTTCAGCACCAGATCCAGATTTCCAGCAATCCCGACAGGTTGGCCGATGCGGTTGCGGGCGTTACGCTTGAGAACATCACGGTCAACGGCAATGGATTGCCTTATGTCGGCAATCCCGACAGCACAACCATCAGCGGGACGGGCGATCAGATTGTGCTGCAAGGGGTGGAAGGCTACGCTACAGCAGATCCCAACATAACTCTGCCCTCCACATTGACGAACATCGTATCCAACGCCGGCGGTGAAAACGGCATCACCATTGGTCAGGGAACGAGCAATGTGGTGATCGATGGCGTTCGTGTTGAAGGGACAAACGCACACGGTCTTCAGATCGGGACCGCCGGATATTCCATGGACGTGACTGATCCGGTTTTTGCGGCCGATGTTCTGGCCGGCGTCTCGTCGGCTGACGGTGACGGCAACCCGTTTGTGGACACTGTGGGCATTGAGAATAATAAAGTCACCGTAGCCACACAAGGCATCATCGTCAAAGGACCGGAGGATCAATACGCCCTCCTCACCGCAGGCGATGAGGCCGGACGCCTGCGCGTACGCATCTCTTATGGCGAGCGTTTGCAAGCGGGTGATGAGATTTCCGTGATCGCCGTTCTGAAGACCACAGGGCAGGCGGATTGGCGCCTCATCAATCTGGGTGAGTTCAGCCTGAACAACACCTACGACCCGCCGGGCTTCACGCGGACCGAGATTGCGCTCTCGACTGAGATTGCCGCAACCTATCGAACCAGAGACATCACGCTGCTCAATGCTACCCTGAATGGTAACGGCCTCGAAGCTGATGCGAGTAACCCCCGTGGCAATCTGTTCTTCCAACAGGCGGATAACGTCACGATTGATTCGTTGACGCGTGATACCACAACGCCGTCAAGCGGCCACTTCGATCTTTACGCCTCCACTTCCGACTACACGTTCACCACCGCCATTTCGGGTCTGAATATGCGGCATGTGAGCGAAGTCGTCTCAAATTTCGCTCCCGGCACTAATGATCTCAGCGTTGTGGGTGGGACAGACCTGATAACAGGCAACAACGGTATTGACTCAATCTTCAGTGGCGATGGCGCTGACGTGATTCTGGGACGAGGGGGTGATGACATCCTCAATGCCGGTGGCGGATTTGATATGGTTCAAGGCGGGAACGGGTATGACACGATTCTGGGCGGTGCGGGTGGTGACACCCTGAACGGCCAAGGTGGCGACGACCTGATTTTTGGTGACATCGGGAACGATCATCTTATTGGCGGTATCGGCCATGACCTGCTTGATGGGGGAGATGGTGAGGACTCTCTGTCCGGTCAGTCAGGAGATGACACACTGGATGGCGGAGCCGGCAATGACATTCTTGCGGGCGGCGCGGGCGCAGACAGCCTTGTTGGCCGCGACGGTAATGATGAATTGGACGGTGGCTCAGGCAATGACCATCTCAGCGGCGGGAAGGGTCAGGACACGCTCTACGGCGGTGGCGGTGATGACCTGCTGAGCGGCTTTGACGGAGACGATATTTTACTGGGCGGTCATGGCGCTGACAGGCTGCAAGGCAATAATGGACAGGACAGGCTCGACGGGGGCGCGGGCAACGATTCGTTATGGGGCAACACGGATGCTGATCGCTTCGTTTTCCAAATCGGCTATGGCAATGACACGATCAAAGACTTCGAGATTGGCGTTGATACGTTGGAAATCGACAATGCCCTGTGGGCCGGGACAAGACCGGGTAGCAGGCAAGCCGTTCTCGACATCTACGGATCGTCTGCTGCGAACGGGGATGGCACGTATGATGTGACTTTGGATTTTGGCAGCGATACGCTGACGTTTGAAAATCTAAGTGCGGATCATCCGGACTTGTTCTTGGATTTCCACATTATCTAGCTGCAACCCTTCCGCGCGAAGGGAACATCCCTCACCCCGGAACCCTGATCTCCGGCAGCCCGGCCTCAATCTCGGCCCGCCGTTCCTCGTACTGCGCGGGCAGCATCAGGGCTTGTCCCAGCGTTTCCATCGGCTCGTCCACCGCAAAGCCGGGCGGGTCGGTGGCAATCTCGAACAATACGCCGCCCGGTTCGCGGAAGTAGATCGCGTTGAAATACTGGCGGTCAATCACAGGGGTCACGTCCATCCCCGCCTCCATCGCCCGCGCGCGCCATGACAGCTGATCGGCGTTATCCTTGGCCCGAAACGCGATGTGGTGGATCGTCCCCGCGCCCGACCGCCCCGAAGGCGCGCTTGGGTCGCTGACAATATCAATCACCGATCCCCGCCCTTGCCCCGCCGCCAAAAACCGCCGCCGCACCGCCATCCCCGCGCGTTCCGCACCCTCATTGGAATAGCCGAACACTTCGGTCAGCAGCCGCGCCGTCGCCTCCGGCCTGTCGATATGCAGCGTCACCCCGTGGAACCCGTCATCCGGCCCGCCGCCCTTCGCCCGCGCCGTCTCGATCAGCTCAATGCACAGCCCGTCCGGCGCACGAACAGCAATCAGCCGCTCGCCAAACCGCGTGTGCGGCCCGTCAAACCCGACACCCGCAGCCGCAAACCGCGCGACCCAGGCATCCAGCCGCCCCGCAGGCACGGCATAGGCCAGCGCGCTCGCCATCCCGTTCCCCGCACGTCCCGGCTCCGCATTCACGAACGGAAAATACGTCATCACCGACCCCGGCGCGGCATCGCTATCGCCGTAGTAAAGATGATACGTGTCCGGCGCGTCAAAGTTCACGGTCCGCTTGATAAACCGCTGCCCCAGCGTTCCGGCCATAAAGTCGATGTTGTCCTGCGGCCCGCCGGAGATTGCGGTCACATGGTGCAAACCGGTCATCGGGTTGTTCATTCAGATCTCCAGCTGTTTTACGTCAGCCCGCCACAGAACCGCTGAATCCGCTGGCACGCCTCCTCCAACACCGCGTCCGATGTCGCATAGCTGATGCGGAAATGGGGGGAGAGGCCGAACGCCGACCCCTGAACCGCCGCAATCCCCTCGGATTCCAGCAATTCCGTCACGAAATCCTCATCCGTCTCAATCGTCTTGCCGGACGGCCCCGTCTTGCCGATGCACCCCGCCACGGACGGATAGACGTAGAACGCCCCCTCCGGCATCGGGCATTCGATCCCGCTGCACTGGTTCAGCATCGATACCACCAGATCACGCCGCCGCTGAAACGCGACATTGGCTTCGGCAATGTAATCCTGCGGCCCGTTCAGCGCGGCAACCGCCGCCCATTGCGAGATGCTCGACGGGTTCGAGGTTGACTGCGACTGCACCTTGCGCATCGCCCCGATCAACTGTTTCGGCCCCGCCGCATAGCCGATCCGCCAGCCGGTCATCGCATAGGCTTTCGACACGCCGTTCAGCGTCAAAGTCCGCTCGTACAGGCCCGGCTCTACCTCGACAGGGGTGCAGAATTTGAACGGCGCATAGGCGATATGCTCGTACATATCATCGGTCAGAACCCACACATGCGGATGGCGCATCAGCACATCGGTCAGGGCTTTCAGCTCATCGCGGCTGTACCCAGCGCCCGACGGGTTCGACGGCGAGTTGAAGATCAGCCATTTGGTTTTCGGCGTAATCGCCGCTTCCAGCGCGTCGGGTGTCATCTTGAAATTCGTGTCGATGCTGGTGTCGATAATCACCGGTTCGCCGCCGCCCAGCAGCACCATGTCGGGATAGCTGACCCAGTACGGCGCGGGGATCAGCACTTCGTCACCGGGGTTCAGCGTCGCGATCAGCGCGTTATACAGCACCTGCTTGCCGCCCGTGCCGACCGAGATTTGCTCGCGGGTGTAAGTGAGGCCGTTCTCGCGGGCGAACTTGGCAACGATGGCGTCTTTCAGCTCTACAATGCCGTCGGGGGCGGTGTATTTGGTTTTGCCCGCATCAATCGCCGCTTTCGCTGCGTCTTTGATATGCTCCGGCGTGTCGAAATCCGGTTCGCCCGCGCCCAGACCGATAATGTCCCGTCCGGCAGCCTTCAACTCCGCCGCTTTCGTAGAGACCGCGATCGTGGGTGAAGGTTTCACGCGGGCGAGGGCGGTGGCGAGGAAGGACATTGCTCAAACTCCAAGGGGGATAAAGGACGATGGTTTCATACGCCTGTGCGGGGGAGGGGGCAAGGGCGGAACGAACCCAGCCACCGCGCGTTTGCCCTCTATCAGCACGGAGGCATGGCAATGAGCAAAAATTTCACACACGGAACCAAGGTCGAATGGGATTGGGGCAACGGCACGGGCAAAGGCAAAATCGGTGAAAAATTCACCGATAAAGTCACCAAAACCATCAAAGGCACTGAAGTCACACGCAACGCCTCAAAAGACGATCCCGCCTATACCGTTGAACAGGATGACGGCGACATGGTTTTAAAAAGCGGCAGCGAGCTGCGCAAAGCGTCGGATTGATCGCAGGTGACGAAAATCCCCACACTTATCCACAGGACGATCCCCGCTTAAAAGGCTGTGATTTCACCGAAATCCCATAACCAAACAGCACGGGCGTTCGTTTGGATTGGCTAAAAAGCCTGTTAAACATACCCCGTTCCAACGTCCTGCCCGCACTCCGGCGCACGGGGACAGGGACGCGGCGATGGTGAAGCGGCAGACCCCGCCCGTGCCCGTCAGGTCTTCGCGAGAAACATCGCAAACCCGCGCATTCCGGGCGTTTCCTCCCATCGCGAGCGGGGGCTGACACTACCGTCACACTGCAAAGCGGTAAAGCCTGCGGCCCTCCGGCAACACAGGCCCGCTAACGTGACGGCATTGTAAAAATCAATTTCGACACTGAGGATTCAACATTGTCAAATCATCAGCATACGACGATCAACATCTTGTTAAAATTCGTGAACAAGCCCTTAACGCGCCTGTTTTGAACACTTATGCACAGAATCTGTCTGACCGGTAAAGCGCGGGGTGGCTGCCTTTGACCTCATCGCGGAAAATGCACCCGCACCAGCAATCCGCCATGCGCGCTTTCGGACAGCACCATATCGCCGCCATGCGCCCGCATCACGTCCATCGCGATACTGAACCCAAGGCCGGACCCGCCGCCGCTGTCCTGATTGCGCGCGGCATCGCCGCGAAAGAACGGCCTCACAATATCCTCACGCTGGGCTTCGGGCACGCCGGGGCCGTCATCCTCAATCGTGATCGTCACACGGCGCGGTTCGGCATCCAGCGTGACCCAGACTTTGCCGCCCCCGTATTTCGCCGCATTCTCGATCAGATTGCGCAGACAGCGGTGAACCGCATCCCGGCGCAGGCTCAGCGTTGTCTCATCTGCTTCGGATCGGGATGCGGCCGGATCGGGCAGGGCGCTGATAATCTCATGGCCCAGCCGCCGCTCGCTTTCGATCACATCCTCCAACACCGCCCGCAGGTCGGTCGGCGTCACCTCCTCGGCCTCCTGCCCCCGCGCAAAGGCGAGAAAGCCGTCCACCATCCGCTCCATTTCATCCACATCACGCCTCAGCAGCGCGGCATCGGGATCATCATCCATCATCGCCAGCGCCAGCCGCATCCGCGTCAGCGGTGTGCGCAGATCATGGCTGACCCCGGACAGCATCAGCGTGCGCTGGGCGATTTGCCGCTCGATCCGGTTGCGCATCGTCAAAAAAGCGGAGGCGGCACGGCGCACTTCCTCGGCTCCGGCGGGTTTAAAGCTGGGCGCGGGCTGGCCCTTGCCGAACGCTTCCGCCGCCGCCGCCAACTGCTTGATCGGCCTGACCTGATTGCGCAGGAACAGCGAGGCGATCACCAGCAAAAACACCGACACCGCCGCCATCCATACCAACAGAAAATGCGGATTAGCGCTCATCATCCGCCGTTCAGGCGGTTGCGCGGTCAGCACGCCGTTCGTCAGTTGGATTTTCACATCAATCGCCTTACGCACCCGCTCGGTATCGACGCTGATCGGCTGTTCGATGCTGCTTTGCATCGTCTCGATCAAGGCCCGCGCGGCAATGCGATAGAACGGGCGGCGGATTTGCGGATCGATGTAGTCATCTTCGGCAAAGCTCAACGGATACCCGATTCCATCGGACAGCCCCACCAATGTCCGCTCGATGCTGGCAATGTCGGGCTGGCTTTCGACAATCGCCGCAAAACTGCGCAACTCCATCGCCACGGTTTCGCTCATCTGCCGGGTCACACCGTCGAGATGGCGCTGGATAAAGACCAGCGTGACGACGATCTGCAATATGACAACAGGGGCGATCAGGATCAGAAACGCCCGTGCGAACAGACCTTTGGGCAGAAAACGCTGCCACCGTTTCGGGCGGGGGCGCGGCTCTGTCATCGGTTTTTTTGCAGATAGACGTAAAACGCGCCGTCACCGCCATGTTTCTGGTGCGCCTGATAAACGCCCGTAATCGCATCGCGTAGCGGAGCTTGGCGCAGCCATCTCGGCACGTCCCGCCGCAACACCCCCTCGCTGCGCTCCATCGAGAACCCGCTTTGCGAGGGAACATCGTATTTGCGCCCCTTGCCGGTAATCACCAGCACACAGCGATGCCCCCGCATCCGTGCGCTCAGGATAAACGCGTTCAGCGCCTGATGCGCGATGTCGGCGGTCATCCCGTGCAGGTCAACCCGCGCATCGGGCGAGCGTTCCCCCCGCCGCAGCGCCCGCGCGGTGTTGCGGTCCAACCCCGGCGTCTTGTCCCGCAGCAGCGGATCAATCGGTGATCCGGCGGGTGAAAAGCTGGTCAACGCCTTCGCCGCCAGCCCCGTCGGTGTCGGTGGCGGGGCGGAAACGGGTTTGAAGCGCTGTTTCGGGGCCGCAGGATGCTGACGGGGTGAAGCGGCAATCGGCGTTTCCCCCGACACATGCACAACGGCAGGCTTGGGCGCGTCAAAGGCGGACAGTGCCGTATCCTTGTTCGCATTACGCCACAGCTCAAGTTCCTGCTCGGTAACGTTCCGGGCGCGGCGTGTTAGGTTCAGGCCTCGTCGGCCAGCACTCATGCACCGGACCCGAAGGCGCGCGAGAATGCCGAGCGCGGGGTGAGCGCGATCAGCTTGCCCTCACTGCGCGTTGATCCCGCCGCCGTTCCCGCCGCATCGCCGGAACCGAAGAAAAAGTCAGCCCGCCGCGCGCCCTTAATCGCCCCGCCCGTATCCATCGCCAGCGTCAGGCGCTTCATCGGCCCCACGGGCGAGTCGAACGCCACCCACATCGGGATGCCCAGCGGATAGAATTTGCGGTCAATCGCGATACTGCGTGATGCCGGCAACGGCTGCCCGAACGAGCCGATCGGCCCCAATCCGGGGTCCGCATTCAACTCCTCGCGCTCTTGAAAGAACACATAGGACGGGTTGGTGGCCAGCAGTGCATCGGCACGGGCGGGATTGTTGGCAATCCATCCCTTGATCGAATCTTTCGACACCTGATCCAGCGTCATCTCGTTCCAGTCCACAAGCGTCCGGCCAATCGCCACATAGCTGCGGTTGTTTTTACTCGCATACCCGACCCGCGCGATGCTGCCATCGGGCAGGCGGATGCGCCCGGACCCTTGGATATGCAGGAAAAAGCTCTCGACAGGGTCATCCAGCCAGAACAGCTCCAACCCCCGCCCTTCCAGCGCCCCGGCATCAATCGCCGCGCGGTCAAAATAAGGAACCCCGCGCTCCAGATCATCCGGCACAGCGTAAAGCGGATGCTGATACGCCCCGCCCCGCACCCGCGACCCGCGCAGTTCCGGCTCGTAATAGGCGGTAAACAAGGCCGTCCCGTTCTCTGCCCCGCCCAGCGAGACAGGGATGAACCATTGCTCAAAGAAGGCGGTGGCATCCGTACTGCGGGTCTGGTCGGCTATGCGGCAGATCGGCGACCAGTCCGCCCCCGTCCCGAACAGCGGCGCGGGGCCGGGGTTGATCCCGCCAATCGATTCATCCGCCGCTTTATCGAGTATTGTCTCGCAAGCGTTTTGCAGCGCGATCAGCACAGGTGCATGGTCGCCGCTGGGCCAGCCTTCCAGATCCCCGAACGACAGCGCCTGTATCCGGTCTTCCGGGACCGATACGACGGGCGCGTTTGCCAGGGGCGCACTCAAGGTGGGCGCACTCAGGGCGGGCGCAGAAACAGCGGGTGTCAGCACAGCGGGAAGGCTGACGACGGGCGCTTTGACAACGGGTGACGGAAGAACCACCGGCGGGGGCATCGGCGTCGCCACAACTGACGGCTCAATACCGCCCCGCGCGGCGCACCCGCCCAGCAGGGCGAGCGCAAGAGATGCACCCAGGACAGATCGTATGGTTCCGGAATTCGATATAACGCGCACAGCCAACACCTGCTTTTATGCCGACTGTTCTCAGTCGCCTGTTTCAACCAAAATCCAGCTGGGATCGTCTGTTCCCAGTGTCCGCTCGAACGTCCAAAGATCGTTCATGCGGCGTACCACCGAAGGATCACCCTCGACAATCTCGCCTTCCGCATTGCGCACGGCAACGATCATTTCGGCATCAAAGCGCACTTCGATTTGCAGGGCGTTGTTGGTCTCGTCCAGCCGCGCTTCGGCGACTTTAGAGCTGCGCAAGCCGATAAAGCGGGCATCGACCGACAAGCCTTGTTCTTTGCGCGCGTCAATCGCTTCGGCGAAACTGTCATAAACATCCGCCGCCAGCAGCGGTTTCAGCGTTTCCTTATCGCCCGTCTCATAGGCCATCAGGATCATTTCATACGCCATCCGCGCGCCTTCGACGAAGCGCTGCGCGTTGAAGTCAGGCTCAACGTCCTTGGCCGCCACCAGCGCTTGTCCGGTCGTGCTGGTAAGGTCTGTCACCGCTTCAATATCGCTGTGATCCGCGCCGAAGACCGAGGCGTTATCAGCTCCGGGAAACGCCACCACTTTATCCGCATCGCTCCCGGCGGCATCGCCGACAGCGCCTTTGTCCCCGAACCATTCCGTCGGATTTTCATGGCCGGTTTTTGTGCCCAACACGTCCCGCAAGCGCATAAACAGGAAGCCTGCAACAACCAACAGAATGATGATCTCAATCATAAAACTCTCGTATCGTAAGGAATGCCCGTCTGTATGACGGGCTGTCAATCATATCGGAAGATATAGGGCGAATAAGCGCTTGGCGATAGGGGGCATGACGTTGCAAGCGCCCCTGCGTCGTGTTAGCCCACATAAAAACACCCAGAAGGAATATCACATGGCAGAAGAAACTCCTCAGGCAGGTGCGGCTTCCGAGCAGCAGCAAGGCCCACAGATCAGTGCAACGGCACAGTTTACGCGGGCGTTGACCTTCCGCAATGCCGGGGCGCTTACAAAACCGCAGGGTCCGCCTTCCATCACGGTGAATATTCACGTTGATGCGGCCAAACGCGATGAGAACAGTTTTCTTGTCGGCTTGCGCATCGACGCTTCTTCACAACAGGGCGAGCAGGAATTCTATGAGGTCTCGCTCGATTATGCGGGGGTCTTCAACATCACAAATTACGAGCAGCGTGTTCTGGAGCCGCTGTTGCTGATCGAATGCCCGCGCATCCTGTTCCCGTTTGCCCGCCGCATCATCGCCGATACGACCCGCGACGGCGGCTATTCCCCGCTGATGCTTGATCCGGTGGATTTCGTCGCATTGTACCGCCGTGAAATCACCCGCCGCGCCGCCGAAAAGGCCGCTGCGGAACAAGCGGAATCGCCAAGCATTAACTAGAGCCTTATCAAGGGAAACGGGTTCATTGCCCGACTCGGAAAACGCGCTGAAACAAGAAGTTAGTGCACCCTGAACGATCCTTATATCGTTCAGGGTGCACTAACCCTTCTCACTGCCCGTCAAATCAACCTTCTCCGTCAGTATCGCAAACCGCATCTGCGCATCGGAGGACACCCTGAAATACGAAATCAGCGTCCGCCACGGGCTGCGCAACTGTCCCAGCCCCGACAGGAATGCGACCACCACCCCGATCTCCGTCTGACCCTGAATCGCCATATAGCCGCCAACGGCCAGCACGATCAGGTCCGCCAGATGGTCCATCAGGTTCAATGCGGCTTTCAGGGCGAATTTCAGCTTGTAGATCAACAGCCGGATGTCAAAAATCCGCCGCACCCGCTCCAGCGCCTGCTCGCGCTTGCCGCTATCGCCATTGCGCGCGGCAATCGCATCACTGCCCACACCGCGAATTTGCTCAATCCGCCGGGCTGATTGCGCGTTGATCCGGTCCTGCACCAACGGTGTGGCCAGCGCTTGCGGAATAAAGGCCGCAATCGCCACAACCGCCAGCCAAAACTCCGTATACAGCATATACGCGAATATCGTCAGCAGCACCCCGCCCTCTGTGACCACTTGCGCATAGGCGTCCCCGGCAAACCCGCCAATCGGCTCGACCTCTCCGGTCAGCATAGACACGACATCGCCATCCTCCTCGGTATCGAGGTCGGGTTCCTTGATAATCCGGCTGCGCATCGCCCGGTTCATCTTCTCAGACAATCGCCCGCGCAGCACATTGTAGGTGAACTTCACGATCTGCTGCGCGATCACCACCCCCGCATAAATCGCGGCGAGTGTCAGCAGCAGGTCAACGGCCTTATTCGCCACCGCATCATCAATAACCCGCCGCTGCAACTCCAGCGGGGCCAGCGTCAGCGGTAGCGTCAGCAGTGCGACAAGGCACACAACAACCTGATCCCGCGCCGAATGGCTCCAGATAAAACGATAGAGTGTACCCGCATCTTTGAACGAGAATTTTGGGGCTTTATTTCCGGTCATCCCGCTCTATCGGCGGCATTCAGTCGAAAAACAAGCCATGCAGGAAGAAATGCCCCTCGAACAGATCAATCCCCAGCCCTGATTTCAGCAAATAGCCCGTGACCACCAGCACGCCGATGAAAAATACGGTTATCCAGAACATCAGCCAGGACATCATCGCCATATCGGTCAGCACCCCGGCAAACCGCCGCCGCTCACCGTCTTGATCCACCCGGTCCGGCGCGCGTTTCTCTGTCCCGACGAAAACCGCGATATAAAACCGCTTTCCGAACCAGGAGGAGCTTGCCCGGTAGGTCATCTTATGCGGCGTCCGCGCGGGCGGTTCGATCAGCGCCGCCAGTCGTTCGACCTGCGCATCGGTCAGCCGCGCGCGAATATCCTCCGGCAGGCGCGCCAACGCATCCGCCCGGATCTGCTCATCAATTCCGAAATCCGCTTCACTGCACAGCGTCATCAGCCACCCCTTTGCCGCGCGCACCCTACTCAACACCCGTTAATACGACCTCAAGGAGACGCCCATGCGTGACCGTCCTTCTCTTCGCCGCCGCGCCCAACTGGAAGGGCCGACAAATATCGAAGACGGGTACGGGGGGGTACAGCCCGGTTGGACCCGTCTCGCCGATCACTGGGTCGCGCTCCAGCCCGTATCAGGGGCCGAGGCGTATGAGGGAGGCCGCGAAACGCCCGCCGTCACCCACCGCATCCTGCTCCGCTGCCCCCGCCGTTTCCGCCCCCGCGCCAACCAGCGTTTCACCATCGCCGACCGTGTTTTCCACATCCGTGCCGTCTTCGACCGGGACGGGAGGGGCCGCTACCTGACGTGCCTTGTCGAGGAGAAAACCCACCCATGAAGCTTTCCCTCAATATTCAACAAGTTCTCCTCGCTCATCTCGCGGGCAATGCGCCGCTCACAACGGCGCTGGGCGGCGTTCATGTCTATGACGAGCCACCGCACCCCTCATCAGGCATCGCCGCCGGAACATATCTCGTGCTGGGCGATGAAAGCGTCACCGCGTGGAGCACCCAGACAACGGATGGCACCGACCACCAGATCACCCTCACGCTATGGTCCGCCACAAAGGGCTATGCGACCATCAAATCTGCGATGGCCGCGCTCTATGACGCATTGGAGGGCAACACGCTCCTCCTCACTGGTGGCACGATGATTTCCCTGCATTTCCTCTCCGCCCGCACCAGCCGCGAAGCCAAGGGCCGCCTCCGCCGCGCCGATTGCCGCTTCCGCCTGCTTGTGGAGCACGCCCCGGACAAATAAGGCGCTGTCATTCTCTGCGAAGGCAGAGAATCCAGACTCGATCACTCAACAGACAGTCTCTCACCCTTCTCCCCCGCTAGCGTTATCAAGGGCAATGGGTTCATTGCCCGACTCGGAAAACGCGCCAAATCAATAAGTTAGACTATCCGAAACGATCCTTATATCGTTCAGGATGGTCTAGAAAGCCGGGTGATGGTTCTTGCAAATCACACCGCGCACCCGCTTTCGCGCGCAATCAAAACCCTCTATAAAGCCTCCGACGACCAGCAAGAGGCATCCCATGACCGACACGACCCACCCCCGCAGCGGATCAAAACTCACCGCTATCGCGTTATTCGTCGCCGGACTCGTTATTGGAGCTTTGCTCATCAGCGTCCTGCGCCCCGCGCCCAAAGCCCCCGAACCGGCCCTCAGCGGCCCGATGTTCGGCGCGGCTCAACCTGCGGCTCCCGCGTCGGCGGGCGAGATACAGCTTTATCGCGACATCAACGACAAATTCGTCGAACAACTCCGCCGCTACGGCATCCGCCTCAACGAGATCGCCACCGTCGCCGAAGCCGAGGGCGCGGCCAGCGCTGCAGGCCAGATGAAAGACTTCGCCCTCGAAACCGATCTTCTGGTGGACCGTTACGACTTGATTTCCAAGCAGCAGTAATCCTCGCCTCTTCCGACCCATCCCAACCCCGCCTTGTGCGGGGTTTTTTCTTGCCTGAATTTTGAAAAAAGGACCGCCCATGCCCGCGCAAAAAGGCCGCGACCTTCTCCTAAAACTCGATTCCGGCGGCGCTGGTGTTTTCCAGACTGTCGCGGGCCTGCGCACCACGCGCCTCGCCTTCAACGCCCAGACCATCGACATCACCACCCGCGAAAGCGCCGGACGCTGGCGCGAGCTTCTTGCCGGAGCGGGCGTTCGTTCGGCTTCGCTCAGCGGCGCGGGCCTCTTCACAGACGCCGCCGCCGATGCCTCCGTCCGCGAGCTGTTTTTCAACGCCGAGATCGCCCCGTGGCAAGCCATCCTCCCCGATTTCGGCACGCTCCAAGGCCCGTTCCAACTCACCGCGCTCGAATTCGCGGGCGAGCATGACGGTTCCGTCACCTACGACCTCACCCTCGCCTCAGCTGGCGAGTTGACCTTCACCGCCGCATAGGACGAACACGAATGCCCAACCCCCAACGCGGCGAGATCGAAGCCGTTCTCGACGGCCGCCCCCGCACCCTCTGCCTCACCCTCGGCGCGCTCGCCGAGCTTGAAACCGTCCTCAAAGCCCGAAACCTCGTCACCCTCGCCGAGAGTTTCGAGGCAGGCATCTCCGCCAAAGACACCATCGCCATCATCGGTGCGGGCCTGCGCGGTGCGGGCGGACCGGAGACGGACGCCGAAGTCGCCATCATGCGCATCGACGGCGGGGCAGGGGGCGCATTGCGCATCGTCGCCGACCTGCTCAAAGCCACCTTCGCCCCCGTCACTGAACCCGCATGAACTGGCCCGCCCTCATGGCCCACGGCCTCGGAATCCTGCGCCTGCCCCCCGCCCAGTTCTGGTCAATGACCCCCCGCGAATTCACGGCGGCATCGGGCGCACTATCCGCCACCCCCCCGATGAACCACGCCGCCCTCGACAGCCTGCGCGCGCTTTATCCGGATTAACCATTCATCACTGGAATCGTTCTCCATCTGCGGATAATGCTGATGTATCTTTCCCAACAGACAGAAGCCGCAGTGCATGGCATCCCACCTCAACTCCGCCCGCGCCATGCTCAGCGCCAAAAACCTCCCCGCCGCCCGCCGGATGGTGCGTGAGGCGCTGGACAAAAACACCAACGACCTCGCCGCATGGAACCTTCAGATCGAAATCGAGATGGAGGATAAGGCGTATAAGGAAGCGATCAGGCTTTCCCGCCAAGTTCTCGCACACCACCCGTCCAATGCGGATTTGCGCGAGAAAGAATTCTTCGCGGTCGTGCGCGGCGGCAAAAAACGCGACGCCCGCAAACTCGCCGCCCGCTTCAAAGAGGACTTCCCCCACGCCACAGGCAGAATACGCGGCATGGACCTTACCCTCGACAGCCTGTCCGAAAACACCAACCGCGTCCGCGATGTGCTGGAGGAATTTTCCGGTTACATCACCGACGCCCGAGACAAGAAAAACATCGGCACGGGCTATCACAACATCAACGATCCGATCCGTGCCCAGCCGATGCTGCTTGAGGCGCATGAGGAACTGCCCAACGATCCCGAACTCAACACGGTTCTGGCCACCAACTCGTTCCAGCTGATGAAGCCCGCCACCACCCGCCGCCACGCGCGCCTTGCCTTGCGGGAAGACCCCGCAAACCGCCGGATGCGCTATATTATTCCGGCGAGTTACCTGATCTATTTCCCGCCGTTCTTCATAATGGGTCTCGTCTTCTGCTGCTTCTTTTCCGTCCAGGCATTGTTTGGAAAATACGCCGCATATGCCTGCATCGGCCTGTATGTCTTTTTTGGCAGTGTTCTTATCAACCTGCCGATGCGCGTCTTTCAAACGCTGACACAGATACCCGTTGTTTCATGGTCTAAAATCCTGATGATCCTCTGGATTGTCACCTATGTGTTGATGTCCTTCCCGCAGTATTTCGACATGCTTTTCGGGCGTAAGAAAACCGTCAAGCTGAAAAGGTTTTGATGCCGTGAAACCGTTCCTCGCAAAGCTCAAAACCCTCCGCCACGACATCACTTTCCGCACGATGCTCCCGTGGATGCTCGCCGCGATCATCATTTCGGTGATTAGCTACCGTTACCCCGTCATCACCACCTCACCCACCGCTCCAACCCCCGGCCTTGAGCGCGGCATGATGTATGTTGAGCGCAAAGACAGCCGCTATTGCGTCGGCGATGTCGCCAACTTCCGCCTGCCTGGTATGAAGCCGAATTATCGCCGCCCGCTTGCGGCTGGTGCAGGTCAACAAGTCACGATCACCGTCTCCGGCTATACGGTTGACGGCGTCCCCTCCCCGATGCCTGACGGCTGGGCAGAGGCCGCGCAGCAACCCCCCGTAACCGCTATCCCCGCAGGCCATTTCTGGGTCCCCAACGCCCGCTTCGCTCCCGACAGCAAAGTCAACGCATGGCCCCACACCCTCGTCCCCGTTGACGCCATCAAAACACGCGTCACCCGCATCGCCCTCTCCCAAAACCTCACCCGCACCGGCGAAGCCCTCCCCCGCGAAGAAACGCGGTGTGAGGGTT
>CALDZQ010000131.1 GCA_937944035.1 uncultured Neomegalonema sp.
CTCTTCGTGCGACGATCCTCGGTTGCGGCTCCTCCGGCGGCGTGCCGCGTTTGGGCGGGGAGGATGGGACCGGACTGTGGGGGCAGTGCGACCCGGCCAACCCTAAAAACCGCCGTCGCCGCTGCGCTTTGTTGGTCGAGAAAATCACGCCTGATGGCATGACCCGCGTGATGGTCGATGCCGGACCGGACTTGCGAGAGCAGCTTCTGACCGCGCAAGTCGGCGATCTCGACGCCGTGCTTATCACCCACGAACATGCCGACCACATCCACGGCATCGATGATCTGCGCCCGATTGTCATCCATCGCAAGCAGCGGTTGGATGTTTGGACAGACCCTGACACGGGCGCGGTTCTGCGCGACCGTTTCAGCTATGTTTTCGTACAGCCCGAAGGCAGCGCTTACCCGCCGATCCTGAACCTGTTGATCCATGACGGGGCGTTGAGCGTTGAGGGGGCAGGGGGGGCGCTTCACGCCTGTGCGCATGTGGTCGATCACGGTGACAACTTCCGCGCGCGCGGTTTTCGCTTCGGTGGCTTGGCCTACACCCCCGATGTCAGCATGTTGCACGACGATTCCGCCGAAGCGCTGGCCGATCTGGATATGTGGATTGTCGACGCCCTGCGTTGGACCCCGCACCCGACCCACGCCCATGTGGACCGGACGTTGGAATGGATCGCGAAGATCAAGCCGAAGCGTGCGATCCTGACCAACTTGCACAATGACCTCGATTACGAGGAATTGTCAGCCTATGTGCCGGAGAATGTGGTTCCGGCCTATGATGGCATGGTGGTGGAGCTGCCGCTGGCGGAGTGAGCCTTTACGCTGTGACAGCGTTTGGCGCATCGGGCATGGTGTCCGCCCCCAACCCGCTGTCCTCGACCGCCCGCAAATCGGTGAATTGCAGCCGCGCGAGGCGGGCATAGAGGCCGCCCTGATCGACCAGCTCGTCATGCGTGCCTTCGGCGACAGCTTTCCCCGCCTCCATGACCACAATCCGGTCCGCGCTTTTCACGGTGGCCAGACGGTGCGCGATGACGATGGTGGTACGATTCTTCGACAACCGCTCGAATGCATCCTGCACCGCGCGCTCACTCTCGGCATCCAGCGCCGAAGTTGCCTCGTCCAGCAACAATACGGGGGCATCGCGCAGGATGGCGCGGGCAATCGCGATGCGTTGTTTCTGGCCACCTGACAGCATCACACCACGCTCACCGACATGGGTGGCGTATCCTTCCGGCAGAGCATCGATGAAGGTGTCAGCGGCCGCCGATTCAGCGGCGGCCCGCGCTTCGTCTTCCGTCGCATCGGGTCTGCCAAAGCGGATATTGTCCAGCACAGAGGCCGCAAAAATCGCCGGTTCTTGCGGCACAACGGCAAAGCGTTTGCGCACGTCGCCGGGGTCTGCGGTTGTCAACGTCACGCCATCCAGCGAAATCGCGCCTGCGGTTGGATCATAAAACCGCTGTAACAGATGGAAAATCGTCGTCTTGCCCGCCCCGGACGGACCCACAATCGCGACGGTCTCACCCGGTTCAACGGACAGGTTCAGCCCGTCCAGCGCGCGGTCGTCCGGGCGGCTAGGAAAGCTGAATGTCACATTCTCAAACCGGATCGCGCCCTTGGCATTATCGGGCAGCGACACAGGGTTTGCGGGGGCGACGATGTCCGCTTCTGTATCCAGTATTTCGATTAACCGCTCGGTGGCCCCTGCCGCTTGCTGTGCTTGGGTCCAAATCTCGGTCAGCGCGCCCACGGCCCCGGCGACGAGTACGGCATAGAGGATAAACTGCCCCAACTCGCCAGCGGTCATCGCGCCGGAAATCACATCCCGTGCCCCGACCCACATCACTGAAACAACGCCGGTGAAGACGAAAAAGATCACAATCGCCGTCAGCAGAGAGCGGGCTTTGATCCGCTGGTTCGATGCGAAGAACGCACCTTCGGCGGCCGTGCCGAACTGCCCGCGCACGGTGGTTTCCTGGGTGTAGCTTTGCACATCGCGGATGTTCAGCAGCGTCTCTCCGGCAATCGCGGAGCTTTCAGCGATCCGGTCCTGTGCATCGCGGGAATAGCCGCGTACTTTGCGACCCACAAGCACGATGGGGATAATCACCAACGGGACACCCAACAGCACGAGCGCGGTCAGCTTTACGCTGGTGATGAACAGCATCACAATCCCGCCCGCCAGCAACAGCAGGTTGCGCAAAGCGATAGAGATCGAGCTTGATACAAGGCTTTGGATCAGGGTTGTGTCAGTGGTAATCCGCGACAGCGTTTCGCCCGTGCGGATCTTCTCGAAAAACCGTGGCGACATGCCGATGGCGTGGTCATAGACCGCCCGTCTTAAATCCGTCACCACCCGCTCGCCCAAGCGTGAGACGAAGTAGAACCGCAGCGCCGTGGCAATAGCCAGCGCGCCGGCAACGCCGATCAGGGCGAGGAAATATTTGTCGATAAACTCGACATTTTCGGCATCAAACCCAAGGTCAATCACACGCCGAAGTGCAACGGGCATCATCAGCATGAACACGGCAGCCGTTATCAGAGCGACGGCGGCGGCGAGCAGGTAAAGCTTGTAGGGCCGGAAAAACGGCAGCAAGCGGCGCAAAAGGCCGACATTACGGCTCTTGGCGCGTTCCTCTGTGCTGCTGTTAGACACTGCTATCCCCCGATAACCTATTCATTGTGATGCATTCGTAGCAAGCTGAAGCCCATGTCACAACAACGGCTGACAAACGGGGCCGCGACTGTAACGCACATGTCATATTCTGATGGTCGCCGGAGCGCTTGATCCTTACAGCGTTGTGCGTAATTCGTGAACCACGCACAACGCTGTAGTCTTTTGTTTTTCGCTATTTCCGAGTCGGAAGGTGTTTCCACCTTGCTCGAAATCGCGGCATTATGTATCAAACGCACCAAGCCTTCCAAGGGAGGGCTTGAGTGATGGGGTGGTTAGCTTTTGTGTTTTTGATTTTCCTCTCCTCCGACTTGACTGAACGCCAGCAAGCTTGGCTTGGTGGCAGGTTTTTTCGTGAACCAGTATTTTTTCTTATTGCTATCCTCCAAAAGCCTGCCGGGGTCAGCGGGCACATCGAGAGTGAAAATAAAGTCAGTCCTGTAAGTCTCATCGAAAATCGTTTCGTAAAAAATTTTTCCTTTAATGCAAAGCTTCCCGCTGCTGAGAGTTTTGCTGTTGATGTTAAACAGATCATACACGATGCAAGCGATGCTAGTATTGTCGCCCGCCCCAAGCGCGGACCAAGTTGCCGATACTTTGTCAGTAACCTCGGAAAAGTCACCGTACCAGTCGTGCGAAGGGAATTCAGACGGGTGGTGGCAAATCATAAAATGCACCTCAAAATTTTTCGCGGGACTTTGGCCAGTATTCTTGATGTAAATCCCGAACCTCTCTCCAGGCTCTTCATAAAACCTGGCTTCATAAGCATGGACATACGCCCTGCTTTGATCTTTGCTGGCTTCACGAGTAACAGCGGTCACACGCATGGTCTCCCAAAGAGTCCAAATGAGCAGAAAAACACCCAGAGCCGTCAGGCGTGTAACCCAGATAGACTCTTCAGCTGCCCTGACCGTCGCCTCAGCACTAGTTTGTTGCGCGGCCAAATCGCACCAGTTCGTGTACTGGGCACGATATTGTTGCTCGTAATCTCTTTCGGGAGCTTCTTTGTCGGCTATTGGGGCCTTCGGAAATTCTTTGATGAAGGCTCGATAATTGTTCTCAGCGTCTGCGCATTGAGTCCGGTATCGCTCTATCTCTGCACTGGGATTTTGGCCGGCGTGATCTAGGATCGTGCCGACAACAGGAACTGCTAGCAGTGATAAGGCGCACAGCGCTGCTAGAGTCTCAACTCGCGCAAATTTATTGCTTCCATGCATTGGATCATAAACGCCGCGCTGAACTTGCCCCGTGCCATCTTGTTTCGGATATTCACCTCTTTTTCGTCAATCCCCATAGCCTGCAACTTTTCGGACAGTTGCGCATAGGTAACTCCTGCCCGCTTCAGTTCGGCCTTCAGGATCGAAGCGGCGCGGTTTTCGTATTCGGACTGTTCCGGCATGTGTATCGCCTTTGTTGTAAAAAGCACTGCAAGCGATACATAAGGTATTGCATATAGTACAATGACACAG
>CALDZQ010000132.1 GCA_937944035.1 uncultured Neomegalonema sp.
ATCGACCTCTGTGGCGATTTCGGTGGGGGCTTTGAAGCTGGATTCCATCTCGACCAGCGGCTTGCCTTTGGCATCGACGGGGACGAGGTCGCCGCGATCGACCCATTCTCCGGCAGGGTTCATGTAGCCGAAGGCCGTGCCGCCAGCGGGGATCAACGTGCGCCCATCGCTGGCCAGCGTAGACAATTTGCACAGCGCACCATCCGCGTTGAGCGTCTCCACCACCACCGAGCCATAGAGCTTGGTGCGGTCGAGCTTCTCAATCTCCCGCGAGAAGGTCTTGCCTTTAAACGTAAATTCCAGACTGCGCGCCATGTGGTCCCCTTCGGTGGAAGACCGTGCCAAGGTCAGGGGTGCGGAGTCAACGCTCCTGTCACCCCGCGATTTGCTCGGCAAGTTTCAGAGCGGCCGCAAATGCCTTCACGCCGTCCTCCTCAGGGCGGCAGGTGACGCCGCGATCATCGATATAGGCTTGCGCGGGGGGCTTGCCGTGGGCGTTGTGGATTTTGGCATAGGCGAAGCCGTGTTCGTCGAGCCAGTCCTTCAGCGCAGCAACGAGCGCCTTGCGCTCGGTTGATTTCGCGCGGGAGAGGCGGGCCGTGAGGATGGTGATGTCGGCCCATTCGGACAGCGCGCGGGTGAAATCGACCGCGCCGTCAATCGGCTCGCCGAACTCCATCAGCGATCCGCCGTCGTGGCGGTGCAAGACGCCGTCGAGATCGACGCAGATGGTCGCCCTGCCCTCGCGTTTGAAGCGGCGCTTGCGGGCGGCGGCGGTTTTGGCGGGTTTGGGTTTATCCGCCGTGCGTTTGGTCGTGCGCGAGCCGTATTCGGCCCCTTCGGGTGCGGGCGGCGGCGGCGGGCCGGGGATGGCGGTCAGCATCCGGTCAATCGCGGCATCGCCCTCCAGCCACGGATCGTCGAGATAATCCTCGCCGCTCCAGACACGGGCGTAATGCTCCTGTGTATGGTGCAAGCCGGGCAAGCGGAACCATGCGCCGAGGCTGCGCGGTTTGAGCTTTTTCGGGAAGGTCTCCGGCTCCTCGTCCAGATGCGAAGCTTCCCAAGTCGAGACCAGCGAATAGGCCAGCGCGAACACGTCCTCGGTCGGCGCCGGGTCGGCGAACAGCACCCACAGATGCAGTCCGCCAGCACCGTTGGTGTCGAACAACAGCGGATCGTAGCCTTGCGCCTGCAACCGCTCGCACCAGTCCAGGGCGGCGGCGAGGTTGCGGCGGGCGTGTTCCTCGGCGGTGGGCTTATCGATGTCGTGCATGTCGATGTCGATGCCGAGCCATTTGCTGGTGTTTTCTTTGGATTTGGTCTGCAAGCCGATGATTTGGGGTTTGCGGTAGTGGCGGCTGGCGAAATGGCGGGTCAGTTTGTCGATTGTGACATGGTCTGAACCATCGCGCATGGAGACCATCGGCAGGGTCATGGCTTTGTAAGACTTACCGGTTTTCTTGCGCTCGGCGGGGGTCAGCACGCTGTATTGGCCCCAGATGTCCTTGCGGTTGACAAGGCGCTCCATCGCCCAATCCGCAAGTTCACCCGCGCGTGCGGCCCATTCATCCCCGACAATTTCATGGCGTGTAGCCAATGGTGATGCCTCCCCCGGCTGTCTGTTGAGCGCGGCCCGATGATGTTCGCGGCCACGGGGGCCGGAAAACAAGCGTGCGCGAATGATCGCGCACCACTCTAACCCAAGCCCGTAACACATTGAAACAGGGCTTTCTTCCATGCTTTCTATGCAGTAAGGTTATCGTATAGCGGTTGCTGTTTCAGGCCGCTCAACCGGAAGAAAGGCGCTGGTCATATGGTCGATTTTGGCATTCTTGCCGCGCTTCTTCTGGCGGCGCTCTTGCTGTTTACGCTGGCGAAAAGCTTTGTCATCGTGCCGCAGAGCGAGAACTATGTTGTCGAGCGGCTGGGCCGGTACAGCAGGACGCTGAAGGCGGGGGTGCATATTCTTGTGCCGTTTGTCGAGAGTGTGCGCCAGAAAGTCAGCGTGATCGAGCGGCAGTTGTCGAATCTGAACCAAGACGCGATTACGACCGATAACGTGGTTATTCAGTGCGTTATCGCCGTTTTCTTCCGTGTTCAACAGCCTGAGCGTACCGTCTACCGGATCAAGAATATCGAAGGCGCAGTCGGGACGACGGTTGCGGGTATCGTGCGTTCCGAGATCGGCCGGATCGATTTGGACGCGGTGCAATCGAACCGTGCGGCCCTGAACTCGGCGATCAAAGACCAGCTGGCGGATGCGACTTCGGATTGGGGTATCACCGTCACACGGGCCGAAGTGCTGGACGTGAATCTTGATGCCGGGACGCGCGAGGCGATGATGCAGCAGTTGAATGCGGAACGCGCGCGGCGGGCCTCTGTGACGCAGGCCGAGGGGCTGAAACGGTCTATCGAATTGAAAGCGGATGCGACGCTGTACGAGGCGAAAAAAATCGCCGAAGCGCGCCGGATTACCGCCGAGGCGGACGCTTTTGCCACCGAAACCGTTGCCAAGGCGATAGCGCAGCACGGGACGGAAGCCATCGAATTTGAGATCCGCAAGCGTCAGGTCGAAACGATGGCCAAGCTGGGCAATGGCGAAAACACACGCCTTATCATGCTGCCGACAGAACTGGCGGATGCGTTCGGGGATGCGGCGAAACTGTTCAGGAAGGGCTAGGCAATGCTCTGGGAATGGGTGGTGGACTGGAAGCTGTGGCTTGTCGCAACGTTCGGCTTGGGCATGTTGCAAATGCTGACGGATGAGTTTTTTTTCGGTGGCGCGGCAATCGGGGCGTTCATCACCGCAGCGGCGGTTGCGTCCTATGGCGCGCAAATCGAAGCTTTGAACACCGCAGCACCGTTGGTGATATTCGGAATCGCCGGACTGATCGGCGGCTGCGCTTTGCGGATGGTGGGCCGGAAGATGCCGGAACCGCCACCCGATATTAACGACCAACCCTATCGCGGGGATGGTGAGTAACCAGTGCGCTTATCGACAGAGCGCATTGCACGGTATGCCGTCGCGATTGCCGTCAATGTTCGCGTTTTTGCAGGTTTTCAGCTGAAATTCGGCTTCCGCACAGCTCAGCATCTCTCCGCAAGATTTGAGCGGTTTGCAGCTGTATTCCGAAGCGGGAGCGGGTGGCGCGCCAACAGCATTATAGCCTTGTGCGAGCAGGCGGCTTTCCATGATAAGAAGAGATTTACCGCAGAGCTTCTCGCAAGGAATACCATCTTTATCACCATCGCGCCTCTTATGGCCGCATTGCCGTAAGTGATAAACAGCTTCAGCGCAGTTTTTCATGCGCTTGCAGCCCTTCTGGACGCACGAAAACTCTTGTGTCGATCCGATTGATGTAAAGCCGAAAAATCCGCCGGATAAGACGATAAAGAAAGCAATATGCTTCATCCGGCAGATTAATAGAACACTCAGGACTTCTAAGTCAAAACGCCCTTCGCTTTTGCGACATGCGTTGCAATCGCGTCCATCAGCGGTGGCGAGAGCGCATCATATGGCTCCAGTCCAAGCTGTTTCAGCCGCGCGCGCACTTTTTCCATCTTGTCGGGATGCACGCCGCCTTCGATGGCCGAAGAGACAAAGGCCGCAAATTGCGCCTCTGACCAGCCCGCATCAGCAGACAATTCGGTATGCACGAAATCGAGACCATGAAACGGATGATCGGTACTTTCGATCCGGCCATACATATGCGCGCCGCAATCCCGGCAGGCATGGCGTTGGATGGCCGCGTCCGCGTCTATGACATGCAGCTTATCGGCATTCGCGGTAACGTTGACATGCTCCTTACCGACAACGGCGATTTGCGAGAAATCGGCTCCGGCGGGCTTCCAGCATTTTGTGCAGCCGCAGATGTGGTTATGCGCGGTTTGCGCCCCGATCTTCACCTCCACGGGGTTGGAAGTGCAGAGGCATTTGATGGTTCCGCCCGTAAAACTGGACGAACCGACCTTAACGCCATTGTCCACCGCAGGGTGAATTTTGACGCCTGATGTATTCACGGTAGGCGCAGCAGGTGCATTGCTGCCCCCACCACCGAAAAGGCTTGATAAAAGTCCCATTATTTCCTCCCATTATCAGGTTTCTTTAAATGAAACCCTGCTCTCATCATGCGTTAACTTACGCAACGTCGCCACAGATTTTTTAAAAACTGATTTCTGACAATAATGAGATTTAGAATATCATTTATTTTCATTAGAGATGTGAGCGGGCGCAGACCAGCGCCTGCCTTCACGATGCGGATAATCAAGTATTTCAGACCGTATTGTGCCGACGCCCCTGTCTTGATATTGAAGCGTCAAACCATGCCCGCGCTCGCACATTCAGGAATATGCCAATGACCGCTCCAAAGACCCTCTACGATAAAATCTGGGACGCCCATGTGGTTCACGAGGCCGATGACGGCACGTGCCTGCTGTATATCGACCGTCACCTCGTGCATGAGGTGACAAGTCCGCAAGCGTTTGAGGGGCTGCGCATGACGGGCCGTACCGTGCGCCATCCTGAGGCGACACTCGCAGTGCCGGACCATAACGTGCCCACCTCGGATCGCGCCAAAGGCATCGAGGATGAGATGTCCCGGATTCAAGTCGATGCGCTGCGCACCAACTCTGCGGAATTTGGCATCGAATTTTATGACGTGATGGATATTCGTCAGGGCATCGTTCACATTATCGGGCCTGAGCAGGGCTTGACCCAGCCGGGTATGACGATTGTTTGCGGTGACAGTCATACGGCCACGCACGGCGCATTCGGTGCGCTGGCGCATGGTATCGGCACGTCCGAGGTCGAGCATGTGCTGGCCACGCAAACGCTGATCCAGAAAAAATCGAAGAATATGAAAGTCGAGATCACCGGGACGCTGCCCGTTGGTGTGACCGCGAAAGACATCACCCTGACCGTCATCGGCCAAACCGGCACGGCGGGCGGCAACGGTCATGTGATCGAATATTGCGGCGAGGCCATTGAGGCGCTGAGCATGGAAGGGCGGATGACCGTCTGCAACATGGCGATTGAAGGCGGCGCGCGCGCGGGTCTGATCGCGCCGGATCAAAAGACGTTCGACTACGTGAAAGGCCGCCCGAAAGCGCCGAAAGGCGCTGACTTCGATGCGGCGGTTGCCTACTGGTCTACGCTGAAAACCGATGAGGGTGCGCATTACGACAAGGTCATCACCATCCGCGCCGAAGACATCGCGCCCGTGGTGACATGGGGCACATCGCCCGAAGACGTGCTGCCGATCACGGCAACGGTTCCCGCGCCGGAAGATTTTGAGGGCGGCAAGGTTGATGCGGCGAAACGCTCGCTTGATTATATGGGCCTGACGCCGGGGACGAAGTTCGCGGATATTGAAGTGGACACGATCTTCATCGGCTCCTGCACCAATGGCCGTATCGAGGATATGCGCGAAGTCGCCAAGGTCATGGAGGGCCGCAAGGTCAAGGCGGGCCTGCGTGCGATGATCGTGCCGGGATCGGGCCTCGTGAAAGCGCAGATGGAGAACGAGGGTCTGTCGCAGAAACTGGCAGAAGCGGGTTTTGATATTCGGGAGCCGGGCTGCTCCATGTGCCTTGGCATGAACCCCGACCAGCTTGCACCCGGCGAGCGCTGTGCCTCCACGTCGAACCGTAATTTCGAGGGGCGTCAGGGCAAGGGCGGGCGTACCCACCTGCTCTCCCCCGCGATGGCGGCGGCGGCGGCGGTGACGGGGAAACTGACCGACGTGCGCGATCTTTAGAGTAAAAACTTTGACACTTTTTTGTCCAACGTGATCGCGGGTTTCTCTACAGCGTTGTGCGTCATTTTTGAACCGCGCAACGCTGCACTCTTTTGTTTGTTCGCGATTTCTGTGTCGCAAGGTGTTTCCAGCTTGCTCTGAAACTGCTCTGACGCAACCCTGAAGTGTATGTGCTTTTTTCTGCACCGGCCGGCAGTGCAATATGGACACGCAGGAAAAATTCATCGGGCGTTCCTGCTGACTCCGGGTGAGCGCCAGTGACTGTAATGTCACCGGAGCGGTATCGTTTTGGCGGTTTTTCTTGCCTCAAATGTCGGCTTGTGGTGGTTTCGCGCGCATGAGCAAAATTTCTGACATCGCCCGAAAGCGCATCACGC
>CALDZQ010000133.1 GCA_937944035.1 uncultured Neomegalonema sp.
AAATGCTTGCATCCCGCGACAGTAACTTTCATAAGCCAGCGGGTCGGAGAGGTGCCAGAGTGGTTGAATGGGGCGGTCTCGAAAACCGTTGAGCCTGCAAGGGTTCCGAGGGTTCGAATCCCTCTCTCTCCGCCAATTCAACGAAATATCCGTGCAGGTCTGGGTTCTTTGACGAAGCATTTTGCTTGAGATCGATTTATTTCTTGAGCCGTGATTTTAAGCTACGGCCCCAGCTTTCAACGCGGAGTTTTGCGGTTTTACGTTGCAGGGCGAGGGAGATGATGTCCGGTCCCGGCTCGCCGAGATTGGTTTTGTAGCGGTTTGTCCCGCCCATGAAGTCGTATACGTCCATTCCACCCTGCAAGTGTCGCTCGATAGCGAGCGTGTGGGTGATGAGGCCGGGCTTGAGCCGATTGTCATCTTCAGCGCGGAAGCCACTGAGATAAAATAGAACATTGCCGCGATAAACGAAATTGTAGAGCCAACCGAAAGCGTAGTCTCCCGCGCGGGCGCGCAGAATTTCGATCCCGCCCGCAGGTAGAGATTCAGCGATCAGGCGGTTGTGAAAGGCCATGTAATCAGCGTTTGCAGTCGCTCCTTTCATTCCTTGCGCTTGCCATTTTGCCTCGTGATGATGGCCGAGTTCGGCCATGAAAGTGTCGGCTTGGTCTTGGGTTTCGGCGGCTTCGATATAAAGCGGGCCGTGTTCTTCATACAATCGCGCGGAGCGGCGGATCTGACTGCGGGTGCTTTTGCCCAGCGTTGCGGTGTAGCCCTCACGGTCGGAGATATTTTTACCGCGCAAATCGGTGAGATTGACTTTTGCGGAGGTTGTTTCAGCCCGGCGATGCGTAACCAACCCTTGCTTGCCCAAGAAACTCGAGACCTCGCCGGTGGCGCCACTAACAATGATTTCGTCCCAATCGGAGCGCGTGGCAAGGTGTTTCAAAGCGGCCGCCCATGCGGCATGTTCCATACCAGCAACGGTTAGCAGGCTGTTGAATTCTATCGTAATCGCATCGGCGGAACGGACGCCTGTATCATGCAGACGCAGTTGTTTGATTTTGAGCCATTTTTGCCGTGTCTCGGTCACTCTGCAAAAAAGGCCCAAAGCGATGTCATCGCCATTCGGACTTTGCACGGCGAGCAGGTAGGGCAGGGTATTCAGGCCCGAAAGCCATGTGCCGATCCATTGCCAGGACAAGAAAAACGCCGCATCGGACTTTTCCTCAAGCGCGCACCACCGCGCCCGCAAGGCGTCGATATTGGTGACGGGCGTAAGTGATCCGGCAAAAGGTTGCACGATGTTTGCGTTCCTGTGTGGCGAGGGCTGTTCCTCACGAACACTTAACGGGATCAGGGTAAAGGTTTCGTCACTTTCGGCTTTTGGAATGCAGATTTGACGCTTAATGCCGCCCATTACATGCGCGCCGTAATACCTCGTGACACACCCGTCACGTTGCTTGTGGTTGTGGATACCGAGGAGGAATTCGACTGGAACAGTCCCTTCTCGCGCGATAATCGCTCAACGGTGAATTTGCGCGAGCAATGGCGTGCGCAGGCGGTTTTCGACAGGCACGGGGTTGTCCCGGTCTATGTGATCGATCAACCGGTTATCGAAGATGCGGGTGCTGTCAGATGGTTGCGCGAGTCGCGGGATCGGGGGCGTCTGGAAGTGGGCGCACACTTGCACCCTTGGCTTTCCGCTCCCTACGATGAGAAGGTCAACAGAGCGAATTCCTATGGCTGCAATCTGCCGGCCGAGCTTGAAGCCGCAAAAATCGGGAACCTGACGCAGGCTATCGGTGACACTTTTGCCGAAGCCCCAGTCGCGTTCCGGATGGGTCGATACGGGGTGGGCGCATCGACTTTCAGCGCCCTACGCGATCTTGGCTATCGCACAGATCTGTCCCTTGCACCGCATTCCAGCTTTAAGAATCAGGGCGGACCTTCTTTCTATGGCTGGCACAACGCGCCGTTCTGGGCAGATGATGAAAAGCGGTTGCTCAGCTTTCCGGTCACGACCGGATTCTCGGGACGGGCGCGGCGCTTCGGCGGTGTTATGGCGCGTGTTTTGGATAATCATGCGGCGCGCAGGCTGCATGTTCCCGGCCTTCTTGCGCGATCCGGATTGCTGGAGCGGGCGCGTCTGACACCCGAAGGGCAGAGTGTTGAGGAGATGAAACGGCTACTCGCGGCGCTAGTGGCGGATGGTGAGAAGATTATCACACTGTCTTATCACAGCTCGACCCTTCTACCCGGTGCGACGTGGTATGCGCGCGATGAATCAGGGCGTGACGACTTCATTGCGCGTCTGGATGCGGTGCTGACGTATTTTTCCGAGACGCTTGGCGGGAAATTTGCACCGCTCACAGAAGTGCGCGCACGGTTCGAAAGTTAAGGGTGGCCGTTTGCCAAGCCTTAATTCCCATACCGTAGGCTGCGACGAACTATTGGTGAATTTTATCGAAGGCGTCCAGATATGACCCTTGTCCGCATGTTAAGTTGCTTTGCGCTATGCCTTTCGCTGGTCGCTTGTAATAATCTTGATACAACGCTGTCCTCTGCACCGACGATCGCTGCGCCGGGTGGATCAACGGCCCGTGCGACCACTGCTGGAAATACCGCGCCGAACTATCGTTTCGGTCCCGGAGAGACGATCCAGATTTTCGTCTGGCGCTCGCCCGAGCTGTCCACGACCGTGCCGATTCGCCCGGATGGCCGGTTCTCAATGCCTCTGATCGAGGACTTGTCAGCGGCAGGCAAGACGCCAACCGAACTGGCCCGGGACATCGAGGACAAGCTGCGCGCGTATGTGCAAGACCCGATTGTCACCGTGATCGCTCGTGTTGACGGTCCCGGTGATCCGCGTCAGCAGATCAAGGTGCTTGGCCAAGCGGTCAATCCAAGTTCGCTGCCTTACCGGAGCGGTATGACGGTGCTGGATGTGATTATCTCTGTCGGTGGATTAACAGAATTCGCAGAGGGGAACTCTGCTGTGTTGGTCCGGCGTGAGGGGATTGAGAAAACATCCTATCGCCTTCGTCTAGATGATTTGGTCCGCAAGGGCGATATTGCCGCCGATAGGCCGCTATTGCCCGGCGACACGATCATCATTCCTGAGAGCTTTATTTAAAAAATCGGCAGTATTGCATGATTGAGAAAACCTCGCTGAAATGGCGGGGTTTTTTCTGCGGTATGGCTGCTCCGGTTTTAGAGCTTTTTCCACAATTGTTGATCGTAGAAAAAGCTCTGTGTTTTTGATCTGGAACGATTTTCGAGTCAAAAAGCATATCGGCTTTTCCTGAAATCGCTTTAGCCGGTCCAGCCGAGACCTGTAGCGATGCAGTGCATCGAGAGCAGTAATGGTACACGCGCGGCCTGTTGATTCGGTTGGGTGCGGTGCTGGCGCAGTAGGCTGACCTGCCATGCGTTACAGCGGTCAATCAGGGGGCGCGCCTCATCGATTTTCCGGCGGAACATAGGAAAGCGCAGCGCGAGGCTTTCTTCTCCGGTAACGGCCAAGAGATGTCGCATTGTCCGGCCATGTTCTTCGGTGATTTTGTGGAATATCAAATCGCGCGTTTCTTGATCTTGCACAAGACCCGCGTATTTCAAGGCGATACTCATATCAGATTGGTAGAGCGTTTTTTCAACTTCATCGAGCATAAGACGGAAGACTTTCACGTTCTCGAACATATCCTGCAACCGTGAAAGGCCGCCCGCGTCAATCGCGGACTCAAGCGCACTGCCGAGGCCGTACCAGCCCGTGAGTAGATGGCGGTTTTGACTCCAGGCAAAAACCCAGGGGATCGCGCGCAAATCGTCAATATCCCCGCCGCCAAAACGTTTGGGTGGGCGCGAGCCGATTTTTAGCAAGGCAAGTTCCTCAACCGGGCTGGCCGATTGAAAATAGTCGAGAAACCCTTTTGTCGCGAGCAAGTCGCGATAGGCGGCCTGACTGTCGGCAGAGAGAGACTCGATTACCGGAGCCGCATCGTTAACGCGGGCTTCGGACTTGCCAGATGCGTTTGCGAGCGTGTGGCCGAGTACACTGGACCCCAATAACTCAAGATGGGTACGGGCCGTGCCACGGTTAGAATATTTTGCGGAGACAACTTCGCCTTGTTCGGTGACGCGCATCCGTCCTTGAACCGTTCCGGCGGGTTGCGCAGCGATGGCGCGGCCCGTTGGCGCACCCCCGCGACTCACCGAGCCGCCGCGTCCGTGAAAAAACCGGACGGGCGAGCCACTGGCGGTGCAGGTTTCCAAAATCGCCCGCTGGGCCTTTGACAGCTCCCATACAGATGTGACGAAGCCGCCGTCTTTGTTTGAATCCGAATAACCCAGCATCACTTCGACAACGCCATTGTCATCCATCAACGCTTTACGCGCCTGCGGATTAGCGAGCAGCTTTTCCAGAATCAGTGGTGCATTGCGGAGGTCTTCGATTGTCTCGAAAAGGGGTACTATGGCCGGGAAGCGTTCACGCGTATCGAGGGCTGTGGAAAGCCATGCAACAGCCAGTACGTCATCGACGTTGCTGGTCATTGATAGGACGAATGCACCGATGGCTTCGGGATCAACATGTGTGTCGCCGAGCAAGCGGAACAACGCGACGGTTTCAGCCGTTTCCTCATCCAGCGTGCTGTCATCGACCGTGATACGCGCGCCGGAGGTGATGTCGGCCAACATATCGCGCTTGCCGCCCGTCGCATTCATCAGGTTTTCAACGGCCCGGTTGATTACGGCGGTATTCTGGCGGATGTCGAGTGCAGCGGTGCGGAAGCCGAAACTTGACACGAGATAGCGAAGCGGGGCCACTTCCATCGCCGCTATCCCGCCCGCGCCAATTTCGTTTAATCCCGCTTCAAGTGCGCGGAGATCGGTTCGGAATTCCTCTGGAGAGCGGTACGGGATCGCGCGCCCCTGATCGCCCATATTTCCGCGCAGGCGTAACGCCATTGCGACGCAAAATTGGCGAAACGGTTCGTGCGGATTGCGGCCCTTCACGACCTGTGGCTCTCCGGTGGCGGCGATGCAGTTTTCCAGACGGTGGCGGAATACGTCGCCGGGTGGGTTCACATGCTCGCTGATGCTCATGATCGATGCGAGTTTGTCGAGTTTGCTCAGGTAAACCTGTATCGCGTTGTCGCGATGCCGCCGCAGTGTGCGTGCTGTTACGGTGGCGGTCACATTTGGATTGCCATCGCGGTCGCCGCCGATCCAAGAGCTGAATTTCAAAAAGGCCGGAATATCGCCTTTGAAATCCGGAAAATGCCGGAGCAGGGCGTCGCTCAGCTTGTCGCGGGCGACGGTGACGCCATCGAACAGGGTTTCATTGAAAAAGTGTAATCCCCACGAAACCTCTTCGTCCAGCGTGGGGCGGTCCAGGCGCAGTTCACCCGTCATCCAAAGCAAAGAAATCGAGTTGCGCAATTCACCGATTAGACGCTCGCGCTCGCGCGGGGTCCATCGATTTGTCTCCAGATCGACCAGTTTGCGGTAAATCCTCCGGTGGTTTTCAAGAATGGTGACGCGTTTTGCTTCGGTCGGGTGCGCGGTGATTGTTGGGGAGATCTGAAAATGGTCGAGCGCGGCTTTGATCCCGGTCGCCTTGACCCCGCGCGATGCCGCTTGCCCCAATGTGCGATGAAATGATCCGATCACCGCATCCGGCCCGCCCGCAGCCTCGGCTAGGCGAACTTGCCTTGTTGCCGCGATTTCGTCAGCTATGGCGGTCAGTTGAAAGCGGATGCCAACTGATTGTAGAGCCTTAAGAAGCAGAGCACCCTCATGCGCATCCAGCGCCCGTGCGGATTGAAGCACATCGTAGAGGGCCGGTTCACGCTTGCGGATGAAGTCGTCGAACAAGCTGTGAAGCAGGCCTTGTACCTCGTCGCGGTAACGCGCTGTGACTTCTGGCTGATATTCTGCCGCAACCACACCATCGGGTCTACCAGCATCCGGATCAATCCCGGTTTTGGCTATTGTCGCCGTTGCACTTGAACTGGACACAGGTTTTTCTCCCTATAGATTGCACGCCCCAATCCGGCATTAATGTTATTGAGGTGACGCAGAGTAAGGCGAAAGCAAGTAATACACAGTTTTTATCATCAAGTGCGGCTGATGCGGGCGCGGTTGTTCAGTTGTTGAAGCGCTTTTTTGGGCGATTTTCCACTGAGAGCTTCAGATCATCCCACCCTTTTTGACCGCATCAAGTACAGCGCGGATGTCCGCATCGCTCATGCCGTAATCGCGTTGTGCGGTCTCGGCAGAAATATACCCGCGCGCGAGGTCGTGGCGCACGAGGGCGGGGTCGCGATCCGCAGCGGAGCCGTATCCCGCGCCACCGGGGAAAGCGAGCATGACCTTACGCCCATGCGGGACGAATTGCTTACCCTTGCCCTTCATCGCCGTGCCGTCATCTTGAGCGATCATCGTCGCTGCACCCGGCGCGCCACCCTGGCGGCCCTGTGCGGGGTGGTCGACGCGGTCAAACATGGCGGAGAAGTCGAATTCATGCCCCTCACGCGCGCCAAC
>CALDZQ010000134.1 GCA_937944035.1 uncultured Neomegalonema sp.
GTGCCGCATCACAGCGGGCGGAGCGCCAACTGCCGCATATTCGGCAGGTGCATCGCGATCATCGCGCCAAACACGATGGTCCCCGCGCCGAGCAGTGCGCTTGAATATACCAGACCAATCAGCCCGAACAACAGCTCCGGCGGCAAGGTTTTAGCGATCCCGAACACCCCAAGCCCCAGCGCCAATGCCCATGAAGTGGCGGAGATCGAACCGAAGATCAAAACCTTGCTGAATTGAGGCAACGGCAGCATCCACAGCGGCTCTCCAACCGCTTCACGCAGGACCGGCAACACATGATACGCCAAAGCCCAGGCATTCGCCGTCAAAATCGCGACGACCAGCAGCTTCGCGGCCAGCTTGGCCGAGATCAGCGCGGGATCGAGTCCGGTTTTTATCACCAAAATCGTCAATCCGCTCGCCCATAGAATGAGCAGAGCAACGATCAGCGGTCGGTGAATCATATGAATGAAGTCAACATCGCTTTGCTTCAACGGCGCACCGAAATGTCGTATCACCCGGAAATCCGCATAGAAAGCGAGGCCGAGACCAAGTGCAAGACCGACGAAGTGAACGAACCGAATTGCATCAAGCCTCAATGCGTCTTGTATGAGCGCGTAGTCGTGAAGTAGAAAATGGTGTTCCATGCTTAAATCCTCAGCATACTGGTTGCAGTGCAACTCGCCTATAAGGAGATTATGACCAAAAATCGTTCAGCTTTGGGCTGTATTGCCCACTTCAACCACGATGCCACCCCGCGCCGCCCGCTCAACCCTGACTCATCACCACCCCGCCCCACAAAAACCCGTACACCGAAAATCCCTCTCGCAATCTGCGCGGTGATTTGCAATGTTCGCCTCAATGATAAATTTCTAAAGGGAGGGGAAACCCATGAGAGTACGCGCAGCTGTCGCCTTTGAGGCGGGCAAACCGTTGGAAGTCACCGAGGTCAATCTCGAAGGCCCGAAAGCGGGCGAGGTTCTCGTCGAGATCAAAGCCACGGGCCTGTGCCACACGGACGAGTTCACCCGCTCCGGCGACGATCCTGAGGGCGCATTCCCCGCCATTCTCGGCCACGAGGGCGCAGGCGTTGTTGTTGATGTCGGCCCCGGTGTGACCACGCTGCAAAAGGGCGATCACGTCATCCCGCTTTACACCCCCGAATGCCGCGAGTGCGATTACTGCCTCAACCCGAAGACCAACCTCTGCCAGAAAATCCGCACCACACAGGGCGCGGGCCTGATGCCGGACGGCACATCGCGCTTCAGCACCCTCGATGGCGAGCCGATCCTGCACTATATGGGCTGCTCGACCTTCGCGAACTTCACGGTCCTGCCGGAGATTGCACTGGCGAAAGTCCGCAAAGACGCACCGTTTGACAAAATCTGCTACATCGGCTGCGGCGTCACCACGGGCATCGGCGCGGTTATCAACACCGCCAAAGTCGAGATCGGTTCCAACTGCGTTGTCTTCGGTCTGGGCGGCATCGGCCTGAACGTGATTCAGGGCTGCCGTCTGGCAGGGGCCAACAAGATCGTCGGCGTCGACATCAACGATTCCAAGAAAGAAATGGCCGAACGCTTCGGCATGACCCATTTCGTAAACCCGAAGGAAGTCGAAGGCGACCTCGTTGCCCATCTCGTCGAACTGACAGGCGGCGGCGCGGATTATTCCTTTGATGCGACGGGCAATGTCGGCGTCATGCGCACCGCCCTCGAATGCGCGCATAAAGGCTGGGGCGAAAGCGTCATCATCGGCGTCGCCCCTGCCGGGGCCGAAATCTCGACCCGCCCCTTCCAACTGGTCACGGGCCGCATCTGGAAAGGCACAGCATTCGGCGGCGCACGGGGCCGCACGGATGTGCCGAAAATCGTCGACTGGTACATGGACGGCAAGATCGAGATCGACCCGATGATAACCCACACGATGGGCCTCGAAGACATCAACAAAGGCTTCGACCTGATGCATGAGGGCAAATCGATCCGCGCGGTTGTTCAATACTAAGTGCGATAAATTGATAACCACAGTATCAAAATCACGCCCGAAAATCTTCGGGCGTGATTTTTTTATTTAAAACAATACCTTAAAAATCACGCCCGCCCGCCACCTCTTTCACAATGTGGGATACCAAAGCGTCTTTTGTACCTTGACGATCAAGAGTGCATGGGCAAGGCTGACCTCCTAATAAAAATATAAGAGTCGAATTGGCCTTAAAGCATATCGACCGGATTACCCGCCATCCAATGTGTGACCAACAACACAAACGTGGTGATCGTAACAACCTAGGGAGACTACTACATGAAAAAGCTGCTTGTTTCTGGCGTTGCCGCCTTTGCGATGTTCGCAGGGTCCGCAATGGCGAACGAGAGCGTTCTCACCAATTCGAAGAACCCGAACGGCATGGTTCTTCAAACTGGCGATTATGCGAACACCCGCTATTCAAAGCTGAACCAGATCAACCGCCATAACGTGAAAAACCTTCAGGTCGCCTGGACGTTTTCAACGGGTGTTCTGCGCGGTCACGAAGGCGCACCGCTCGTGGTCGGTGACACGATGTATGTGCATACACCGTTCCCGAACATCGTTTACGCCCTCGATCTTTCCAATGACGGCGCGATCAAGTGGAAATACGAGCCAAAGCAAGACCCGGACGTGATTCCGGTCATGTGCTGTGACACGGTCAACCGTGGTCTGGCCTTCGCGAACGGCAAAGTATTCCTGCACCAGGCTGACACCACCGTCGTCGCGCTCAACGCGGACAGCGGCGAAGTCGAATGGTCCGTCGTCAACGGCGATCCGTCAGTCGGTGAAACAAACACGGCAACGGTTCTGCCTGTGAATGACAAAATCATCGTCGGCATCTCCGGCGGCGAGTTCGGCATTCAGGGCCACGTCACCGCATACAACATCGAAACGGGCGAGAAAATATGGCGCGGCTATTCTCAAGGCCCGGACGACATGCTGTTGTTCGATGAGAACACCACCGAACTCGGCAAGCCGGTCGGCAAAGACAGCTCGCTCAACTCATGGGAAGGCGATCAGTGGAAAATCGGCGGCGGGGCGACCTGGGGCTGGTATTCATACGATCCTGATCTGAACCTCGTCTATTACGGTTCGGGCAACCCCTCCACCTGGAACCCTGCTCAGCGTCCCGGCGACAACAAATGGTCGATGACCATCTTCGCCCGTGATGCCGATACCGGTGTTGCCAAGTGGGTTTACCAAATGACCCCGCACGATGAGTGGGATTATGACGGCATCAACGAAATGATCCTCACGGATCAGGAAATTGATGGCAAAATGCGCAAACTCCTCACGCACTTCGACCGTAACGGCCTCGGCTATACCCTCGATCGTGAGTCCGGCGAGCTGCTCGTCGCCGAAAAATATGATCCGGTTGTCAACTGGACCACAGGCGTCGATATGGACCCTGAAAGCGAAACCTACGGCCGTCCGGCTGTGGTCGCTGAATACTCCACCGAGCAAAACGGCGAAGACGTGAACTCCGTCGGCATCTGCCCTGCTGCGCTTGGGTCGAAAGACCAACAGCCAGCGGCATACAGCCCGCGCACAGAACTGTTCTACGTTCCTACAAACCACGTTTGCATGGATTACGAACCGTTCCGCGTCTCCTACACCGCCGGTCAGCCTTACGTTGGCGCAACCCTCGCAATGTACCCCGCTCCAGACAGCCACGGCGGCATGGGTAACTTCATCGCTTGGGACGGTAAAAAAGGTGAGATCGTCTGGTCCCTGCCTGAGAAATTCTCGGTATGGTCCGGTGCGCTCGCAACCGCCGGTGATGTCGTGTTCTACGGCACGCTGGAAGGCCACCTCAAAGCGGTTGACGCCAAGTCGGGTCAAGAACTCTACAAGTTCAAAACCCCGTCCGGCATCATCGGCAACGTGATGACTTACAGCCATGAAGGCAAACAGCACATCGCCATTCTCTCCGGCGTTGGCGGTTGGGCAGGCATCGGCCTTGCGGCCGGTCTGGTTAACCCGAACGACGGCCTCGGCGCAGTTGGCGGCTATGCGGCACTCAGCAACTACACCGCTCTCGGCGGCCAGTTGACCGTGTTCGCACTGCCAGACTGATCTGACTGACGTTTGACTGAACCAGAGGAGCCCGGCGTTGGAGCGATCCGTCGCCGGGCTTTTTCATAAAAAAACCCGTCACAATGAACGGGATCAGGGAGAGACCCACCGATGAAAACAATCCTCCGGAGCGCAGCCGCCGCCCTCTTGCTGGCCACCGCACCAATCGCGGTCATGGCCAATGACAAGATTGCCGAAGCCGAAAAAATGATGATGCAGGCCAAGGAGATGCAGGCAGAAGCGCAAGCGATGGCTGAAAAAGCGGCCTCGATGATGGAAGCCGCAAAAGCCGAAGCCGCCGACGCCGCTGCAACCGCCACTGCCGCAGCAGCCGAAGCGAAAGACGAAGAACCGCAAGCCGCCGACGCTGAGGCAAGCGAAGAAGCGCCCGATAATATCAAGGTCAGCTACGAAGAGGACGGCAAATATTTCACCGAAGATGACGTGCCCACCTACAACGTCGCCGAAGACGGCACGGTTGACTGGTACACATTCTCCGGCTTCCGCCGCTATCACTCCGAATGCCATGTCTGCCACGGCCCGGATGGTGAAGGCTCCACCTACGCCCCCGCGCTCAAAAAATCCGCGCTGGACATGGACTATTACGACTTCGTCGATGTCATCACCAACGGCCGCAAAGCCGTCGGCGCCTCCGCCAACAGCGTCATGCCGGCCTTTGGCACAAACAAGAACGTGATGTGCTACATTGACGATCTGTACGTATACTTAAAAGCACGCGGAACCGAGGAAGTCGGACGCGGGCGTCCAGCGAAAAAAGAAAAGAAAAACGACGTTTATCGCGAGATTGAAAACGATTGCATGGGATGAGAATGCGAAATCACCTCACAAGACATGTGACCCTGAAACTGGCGGCGCTGATCTCAGCGCCGTTTTTCGCCTTTGGCACGGCTCAGGCGCAAACCTCCGACCTCGTCTCGAAAAGCGCCCTGCGCGTCTGCGCCGACCCCGCCAACATGCCCTTCTCCAACAAAGCGGGCGAGGGCTTCGAGAACAAAATCGCCGAACTGATCGCCGCCAAACTCGAATTGCCGCTGCAATACACATGGTTCCCGATGGCCACCGGCTTCATCCGCCGCACCCTGCGCGAAAACCGCTGCGATGTCGTAATCGGCTACGCCCAAGGCCATGAACTGGTGCTCAACACCAACCATTATTACGTCTCGAACTACGTGATGGTCGTCAAAGCCGACAGCGAGTTGGCCGACCTGACAACAATGGCCGACCCCCGCCTGAAGGGCAAAACCCTGGGTGTCATCGCCGGTGGCCCCCCCGCAACCCACGCCACCAAACGCGGCCTGATCGGCAAGGCCAAGGCTTATAACCTGATGGTCGACCGCCGCATCGAATCCCCCTCCGAGGAAATGATCGCCGATGTGATCTCCGGCGAGACGGACGCGGCGCTGATGTGGGGTCCGATTGGCGGCTATTTCGCCAAACAGGCAGAGCCGCCCTTGAAGGTAATCCCGCTGACCGCCGAGAAAATCCCGCCCCGCCTGTTCTTCCGCATCACAATGGGCGTGCGGCAGGGTGAGCTGGTCTGGAAGCGCAAGCTGAACTCCCTCATCCGCCGCAACCGCGAAGAAATTGACGCCATCCTCACCGACTACGGTGTGCCACTGGTCAGCGAATACGGCGAACCTCTCGAACCTGAGAAAGCGCAATAGAATGAGACCGATGCTCGCCCTGACCCTCGCCCTCGCGAGCATCTCCCTCCCCGCTTACGCAGCGGAGGAACCCAAAGAATACCGCGAGGACGGCTACCGCAGCCCCGTGCCGGATACGCTGGAGGGTGCAACCGTCGTCGATGACGATGCGGCCTATGCGGTGTGGAAAACGGGCGCGGTCGTCTTCATCGACGTGCTGCCCCGCCCGCCCAAACCAAAGCTGCCAGAGGGCACAATCTACCGCGAAAAACCCCGCATGAGCATCCCCGGCTCCGTCTGGCTGCCCAATGTCGGCTATGGCCGCATCGCAGATGTCACGGACGAATATTTCCGCACCCGCCTTGAGAAAGCGGTGGACGGCGACAAAGACACGCCCGTCCTGTTCTTCTGCCTCGACGATTGCTGGATGTCATGGAACGCCGCCAAGCGCGCGCGCGAAGAATACGGCTACACCAACGTCTTCTGGTATCCCTACGGCACGGACGGTTGGAAGTTTGAAAACTACCCGATGGAGCGGATTGAACGGGCGGAGTAACCCGCCCATCCCGCAACCGTTCCGAGAACGCCGCCTACGCGCCGCCCAACTCGAAAATCTTCTCGAACATCGACTCTTCCGTATCGGTCATCCGAACCTTGATCTTCTGCACACCGCTGTCCGGCACATCGAACGATACCGTCGGATCTTCGCTGAGCGAGATGCTGCCCGTCATCGTGAACAGCTTCTCCTCATCATTCCACGCTTCCAGCGTCTCGACATAGCGCGCGGGGATGTAGAGCAGCGAAATCTGATCCATCTGCATACCCGAATGCTGCGGGTGTCTGAGATCAAGCTGAACCTGCTTGCTCTCCGGTTCATCCGCCTGCTTCAGCCGCTCCATCGCGGTTTTCGGCATCCCGAATCCTTTGAGATCCATCTGGCCCAGCGACGCCAACGCTTCTTCGACACCCGTGGTGGGCGGGGCCGCACACGCGCCTTGTCCGGCGGTCTTCACAAAGGACGACGCCATATAAAGTTCGCCATCATCGGTCTCGACAATCGCCCGCACATTGGATGGCCCGTTCAGGCGCATCGCCACGCTGGTCGAGAACGCCGTCTGCGGGCTGTTCATCGCAAAATCAGCGGACACGGGCATCGGGTTCTCGTCGATAATCAGCGTCACAGACTTGATCGTCCGCCCGTCGTCAAACTTGACCGAAGCGGAAACCGGCACACGGGTATCGTTTGCGGCGCGGTAAGGAACCTCCAGATTGAGCAAGCCGTCGGGCGCTTTGGTGATCTCGCGATCCCCGTAAATCTCGTCGCGCAATTCGCTCCATGTCCCGGTCTGCGATCCCGCCGAAGGGCCAACCGACCCCGCCGCGATTGCGGTTGAGGACGCAAAAGAAAAGGCCACCGCAGCGGCAATCATCGACAGGCGCATAGCTCTCTCCCAGTTTCACGGGCTTTCGTTGCCACGAGCATACAGTAACGCTAGGGCAGGTTACAGAAAAATCTTCAAACCCGCTGCCACGGCGGGTTCCGGAAGTATTTCGCGATATAGGCAACGGCGATAATCAGCGCGAATCCGGTCAGGTTGACGCAGATCACCACCCACAGCGCCGCTCCTTCACCGCCGCGCCCGTCCGGGTCCATCTCGCCCAGCACCACGCCCAGCAGCCGCGCGACCAGCAGGCTGGCGATAAACACCGCCAGTGATTGCTGCCCCACCCGCCGGACGATGGTGACAATCCCGCCGCCCAATCCTGTACGCGGCAACCGATGCCCCTTATCCCCCGCCAACGACCACACAAGATAGGCCAGCGCGAGGAAATGGATGTAGCGGAACAACCCGAAAAACGTCTTCGATTGCAGCGGACCGACCTCTGCCCGGAACGCCCGTATCTGCTCGTATATCGGCGCAAGATCGGGGCGGGATTGGAAAAAACGGTTCGCAGGAACACCGTCAGGGTCCAGCGGTATCGACACCAGCACAATGGCCAACGCGATCAGGATCAACCACCATTTCACGGGCGGTTTCGGTATCCAGCCCAGCGAAAACGCAAATCCTGTGAAGAAGATCAGCTGCCAGCAAAACGGATTGAAAAACCACGTGCGCGGCTTGCCAACGGGTTCAGCGGGCAGGTTCAGCCCTGTGAACACAGGCACGTCCAAAAACACCAGCCACGGCTGACTGACAAGCGCCCACAGCGCCACGGAAAACCCCATCGCCGCAACGGGACCGCGCCATTGATACAGCCCCACAACCACGGGCATCAACGCCAGCACAACGATATACATCACCAGAATATCGAAATAATTCGGCACGTAGCTCAGCGTGAAC
>CALDZQ010000135.1 GCA_937944035.1 uncultured Neomegalonema sp.
GCGCCAGCCTTGCAGGTTCAGGACATCCGCGATGCCGCCCCTGCCCTCGCGGACAAAAAACCCATCGTCATTCTCGTCCACGGCTACCGCTACAACCCGTTCGCCCACGCCGCCGTCAACCCGCACGAGTTTCTGTTCCACTTCGATGCGGAGCGTCTCAAATCGGACCGCCTGCACCGCGCCGCGAGCTGGCCGCTGGGCCTGGGCTTCTCGGCTGATGACGCCACGGGAGCCGACGGCCTGTGCGTGGCCTTCGGTTGGAACAGCCGCCCCGACGTGCGGTTCGGCCGCTTCTGCGCCGCCTATGCCAGCGCCGACATTGCCGCCCGCGCCCTGCTGCGCACCGTCGAGATGATCGCGCGCAGTTTTCCGGGACACCCGATCGATTTCGTCGCGCACAGCCTCGGCGCGCGGGTCGTGCTGTCCGCCATGCGCCACGCCGCAGACCAACGCCGCCCGGACCTGATCGCCGCGATGGGCCGCGCCATCCTGCTCGGCCCCGCAGAGCTGGCCATCGCCGCCCGCCGCGCCCTGGCCAGTGTTGACGCCGTTGCGCGCGGTCGCCCGCCCGAAATCTACGCCTTCCTCGCCCGCGAAAACGACGTGTTCGATGTATTGTTAGAGCGCTTCGCACCCCCCTTGCCCGCTCCCTACCGCACAGGCATCGGCGCACGCGGCTTGGGCGCGGATCGCGGCAACTGGCTCGCGGTACAGCTTGACCGCGCCGAGACAACCGACTGGCTCGCCGGGCGCGGTGCAACGATTGAGGGCGCGCCCCGCCGCGCCTGCCACTGGGGCGTCTACAACCGCCCCGGCGCGCTCGATCTCTACAGCGCCATGCTCCGCGACCGCCCCCGCTGGTCCATCGCCGCCATGCGCGCGGCGGGCGTGCCCGAAGACATGGAGCCGCGCTGGTGCAGATTGCCGTGGTTCAGGGGAGCGCCGCCAGTTTCGGGAGCGTCTGCTTAGCCTTTCCGTACCCCACATTTCCCGTGACAATCCAAACGCGGTAACGCACTCTGCATATACGCGTGGAGACGATACGGGGGGCATTGATGGATTTTTTCGCGTTCCTCGCGCTGTTCCTCGGCACGATTGTGGCCAAGCTCACCTTCCCGATTATACCAATCGAACTGGTCATTTTCTTCATCACCATCTCGATCACCTACCTCATCACCCGCCTCTGCGGCGACGGCGGGGATTGGAAACGCCTGCTGCAAGCTCTCGTCGAGCCGACCGCCCCGCCACCCGCCGGAACCCTCGCCCCGCCGCGCACGTTCTATCGCGCGGCATTGGAGGGGTCTCTCGACTGGATGGATGAGTGGCTGAATCCGGAGGCGTGGGAGCGCGGCGATCCCAAAACCCACCTCACCCGCGCATGGGGCTGGCGGCTGTATGATAAATGCCTGCTGCTGTCGCTGCTCTACCCGCTGATTTTCGTTATCGGGCAATGGGCCGTATCAGCGGAGGGTGTGCCGGGCCTGATCGGCAGCTTCGTAATCCTTGCGGCGGATGCGACACAGGGGCAGCGGATTTTCACAGCCGTATGGTTAATTTTACTGTTCGGTTATCTATCGCAGCGACAACGGCTAACGGCACGGCTACAAAGTGTCTTCGAAGGTTTTGCAGCCGTGCCGTTATTTGGCCGTTGGTGCGTTAAAAACGCCAAAGATTTGGCCGATCTTGTCTTTTTAGCCGGTGCCGGTGCCTTTGCCGTTGCCGTTGCCGGTGCCTTTGCCGGTGCCTTTGCCTTTGCCTTTGCCTTTGCCGGTGCCGTTGCCGGTGCCTTTGCCGTTGCCTTTGCCGTTGCCGGTGCCGTTGCCGGTGCCTTTGCCTTTGCCTTTGCCTTTGCCTTTGCCGTTGCCGTTGCCTTTGCCGGTGCCTTTGCCGTTGCCGTTGCCGGTGCCTTTGCCTTTGCCGTTGTGCTGCTTATGGTTTTCGGTTTTGGGTGGCTGCACAAACGTCGCCCAATCCTCGCCTATTGCCTGCTCATTCCAGCGGCTCTCTCGCTTTACGCGCTGCTGCTTGCGAATTTCGATCTCAACGCCAGAGCGACCAGCCTGATCCTCTTCCTCGGCCTCCTGCCGCTGGTCAACGCCCAGTTCGATTTCCTCTCCGTAACCGCCACCCGCCATCTACTACGGCGGGGGCTGGCCAGCGAAACCGCCTTGGGTCAGTTTCTTTGGGGGTTATTCGATGTGGTGGTTGGCGGCATCTGCTTCTTCTTGCTCTGCCTGACTGCCGTCACGGTCGCCCATGCAGCCAATCTTCTTTCCGGCGATCCGGTCATCGACCTGAACGCGGTCTTCACAAATCCGGCGGCTCATATCTGGCTGTTCATCACCTTCCTGACGACCCTGCTGCCCACCTTCCTCCACTTCATCCTCGCCCTCTTCAGCACCGCCATCGCGGTGTGTTGGCCGGAGTGGTTGCGCAAAACCTGCGCCGAGCAACTGGAGGCTCACCACGTCAACGGCAAACCCGCCGCCGTGGCCATGCGCGCTCATATCGCCATCGCCCTCACCGCAGGAGCGTCCACCGCAATCTGCGTGTTCCTCGCGCGGTTGCTGTGGGCGGGCCTCGGCCACCTCCACCTCGCGGGCGATTTTATCCTCCACGCCTGTGCGGGCTGGTACGATCTGCTTTCAAAACTCGGTTGACGCCTAACCGCGCGTCAGCGTCCGCATTGCGCCCTCAATCCCGCGCAGGGTCAGCGGGAACATGCGGTCCTCGAAAATCTGCCGGACCATCTGGACGGAATGGGTATAGCGCCAGTGATCCTCGGCCACGGGGTTCAGCCACACATGGCTTGGCCACTGCACCTGCGCCCGGCGCAGCCATGTTTCGCCGGATTCCTCGTTCCAATGCTCGTTCGCCCCGCCGGGGACCGCGATCTCGTAAGGCGACATGCTCGCGTCCCCAACGAACACGCATTTATAGTCGCTGCCATAGGTGTTCAGCACGTCCCAAGTCGGTATCTGCTCGGTCCAGCGGCGGGTATTGTCGCGCCACACGCCCTCGTACAGGCAGTTGTGGAAGTAGTAATATTCCAGATGCTTGAACTCGCCCCGCGCCGCCGAGAACAGCTCTTGGACCACGCGGATATGGTCATCCATCGAGCCGCCCACGTCCAAAAACAGCACCAGCTTAACCGCGTTGCGCCGTTCGGGCCGCGTGATGACATCCAGATAGCCGCGCTCGGCGGTGGCGCGGATGGTGTCGTCCAGCGCCAGCTCCTCCTCCGCCCCTGAGCGCGCCCATACCCGCAGCCGCTTGAGCGCCACCTTGATATTGCGCGTGCCCAGCTCGACACTGTCATCGAGATTGCGGAAGGTGCGCTTGTCCCAGACTTTGGCGGCGCGGCGGTGGCGGCTCTCATGCTGGCCGATCCGCACGCCTTCAGGATTATAGCCGTAGGCTCCAAACGGTGAAGTGCCACCCGTGCCGATCCATTTATTGCCGCCCTGGTGGCGTCCCTGCTGTTCCTCAAGCCGCTTTTTCAGCGTCTCCATCAGCTTGTCCCAGCCGCCCAGCGACTCGACCAGCGCCTTTTCCTCATCGGTCAGGTGCTTCTCGGTCAGTTTACGCAGCCATTCTTCAGGAATAGCCTGCTCCTCGACCGCGTCCCCCGAACCGCCGACCGCCTCGACGCCCTTGAAAACCTCGGAGAACACCTGATCGAACCGGTCCAAATGCCGCTCGTCTTTGACCAGTGCGGAGCGGGCGAGGTAGTAAAACCCCTCCACATCATACGTCACCAGCCCCGCTTCCATCCCCTCCAACAGCAGAAGATATTCACGCAGCGACACCGGGATGCGGGCCAGTTTCAGGGACAGGAAGAATTTTTCAAACATGACTGCGATATAGCGCGCGCAGGGCGCTGTGTCAGCGGGTTTTGACACTGATTACCGCCGGAGGTGGACTTTGCGCTGACGCCTCTAAGCATCTTAAAGAAGATCGCACAGTTTAAAGCGGGGTGATTCAAGAGGGCCAATGCACTCGAAAAGTCATTACCACTCCCCGTTAAAACAATACAATCAATCTTGCCAATCTTCGTCAAAGTTCATATCACCCAAATTAGGTTGGCCGTAGAATGCCTGTCTGTGAAGGTGGATATTCACTCGCGCAGCTACATTCTTTTGCGGTGTATCAATACCAATTTCTTCATTAATCGTTGTTTTAAGTATCATTTCCTCACCCCAAATGCCCAAACTGCCATCCCATACCCCACTTTTTTGTATCAATTCACTCGCCGCATCCTCAAAATCCCAATCCTCTGATTTGTTGCGCGCAATGTACCATGCGTCACCCGCAGGGTAATCGATCCGATCCAGAGGTCTACTTCCGTAACCGCCAACTTCACGCGGGCGTGTACTACCCCAATCGCCGTAGATCACAGTCGTACGATTTGATTTACGAGAAATTTGGTCCACCAGTTGCCGATTACTGAATGGAACATGTGTAATGCCACTGAAACTCGAAAACATTTTTGGAATTGAGGTACAAGAGAGAATAACGGGGACATTCGCATCAATCTCCTGCAAATTTTCTGCAATCACACCCTCAAACCATAATGCGATACTGAGCGGATCTCTTGTCCACCCACCCTCCAAAACAATCGCAAAATCAGCGGCACCTCCGGCAGCAAAAGCAGCTATAATTTCCTCCATATTGTGAGGAAACCGATCACGTACAATTCTCATACAGTATGGCCGTCCAATCTGTTGGATTGCTTTAATCTGTTTTCGAATATCCGCTTCGCTTTGACCTCGTGATTGAATGCAAGGCCAAATACGGTCATGTTGCTCAACGAACTCCACCCAATTCGCAAATCCATCTGCAGGGTCAAGCAGGTGTGCAAGCTGCTGCTGCGGTTCACTTTCCATATTCGTGAATTGATAATCCCTATCTATATCGAGAAAATAATTACGGTTAGGAAATGCACGCTCGACTCTGTCAATCGCGCGTTCCAGCGAGCTTGAGTTGGCCCAAGGCGCAAGGAGCACACAAGGGGTCAACCTATCCTTGGTTGCTCCAGGCAGGAACTCTAACCCATTCATTTCACTGGCGCGAATTGCTAGTGTTGGTACGTAATTTTTATTTTTAAGGACCATGTTATCCCATTAAACTGAAGCAAACGTGGATAGGCGGATCTCTATAGCAGCTTTTGAAACTTGAAATCGCGCAGCGAGACCTTCGATTGTTGCTTCAGTTACCATACCATTAAAATCTTCACTCAGAGCCTTTTGCACCTGTTCCATAGGCATAAGAATATCGGCAGCAAGTCTGTTAGCTTCATATTCAATACGCTCAGGCGCGCCGGATCTGTAAAGGACGTTGTCTTTGATGCCGTCTGGAGAACTGTCTATTATATCACGGTGCAACAAGAAGTGCGCAAGCTCATGCGCAATAGTAAATCTTTGCCGCTCACGTGCTTCGTGTCTGTTCACACGTATTACATAGCCATCAGTTTCATTTTTGATTTGGCCTGAAACACCCATATTAAGGCTGGAAACCTTTATTTGAACACCCATCTTTTTTGCCAGTTCTCCAATTCTCACTGGATACTCTGATCGATAACGATCCAACAACTCCCGATTTGGGCCATCCACGCGATTGAATTCTCTTGAAGTCATACCGACACCCCCTACCGTTCGCCCGCATCATCCGGGTCGAAATCTTCTTCTAACTCTGTCAAGTCACCAGGCGATTCTTGACGGAATGCAATCTCATCAATCCGTGCCTTAATCACGTCATCTGATAGTGCTTCCGCTGCGGTTTTGCTTGCGGCTTTTTGAGCCTCCTCCTTGATCTCGCGAAATGTGTACGCTGCTACAATACCGATTGCGATAGCCACCGATGCAAGAACGACCGTTACGGCCGTAAGCATGACTGAAACGAAACTAAGATACGTTGAGATAGCGACGGCTGGTTCTTCCTGCACGATCGAGATCCCTTCAGAAACAGTCCAACCACCTGTGGAGACCAACAAGTAGGAAACCAACATGCCAAGGATAAAAAAATATCCGCACAAAACAGCGTTCACCCCTGAACCTTTCGATTTGACAGTCTTAAAGATGCATAAGTTCTTATCTTGTTCCAGTCAAGGAAATTTTTGACACTATTAATTTCAAAGTTTGAGTTACAGCGTTTTGTGTAATTCTTGAATCACGCAAAACGCTGTAGTGTCTTGTTTTTTCGCGATTTCCGAGTCGCAAGGTGCTTCCACCTTTCTCGAAATCGCTATAGAGTACTTCCCCTCCCAATCCCGTGACCCCCCTCGCACATCAGGGCCAGACGGATTATATCGGAGGCGACTCAATGAAAGGCGCGCTCCCATGTCCGATACGCTGCACACAAAAGTTCTCATCATCGGCTCCGGCCCCACGGGGTATACCGCCGGGGTTTATGCCAGCCGCGCGATGCTGGAACCTGTGTTGATCGAAGGGATACAGCCCGGCGGGCAGTTGACCATCACCACCGAAGTCGAGAACTGGCCCGGTGATACCGAAGTGCAGGGGCCGGACCTGATGATCCGGATGCGCGAACACGCGGAGGCCGTGGGCACAAAGATCATCGGCGATCATATCATGAGCCTTGATCTCTCAAACCGCCCGTTCACCGCTGTGGGCGACAGCGGCACGACCTATACGGCGGATGCGGTGATCCTCGCCACGGGAGCGCAGGCGAAATGGCTTGAGATACCGTCCGAGGAGAAATTCAAGGGCTTCGGCGTGTCGGCCTGTGCGACCTGCGACGGGTTTTTCTATCGCGGCAAGGAAGTGCTGGTCATCGGCGGCGGGAATACCGCCGTGGAAGAGGCGCTGTTCCTGACCAATTTCGCGTCCAAAGTCACCCTGATCCACCGCCGCGACACCCTGCGCGCCGAGAAAATCTTGCAAGACCGCCTGTTTAAGCATCCCAAAGTCGAGATCATCTGGGATCACCAGCTGGACGAAGTGCTGGGCGGTGACAATCCCGTCTCCGTCACAGGCGCGCGCATCGTGCATCGCGAGACGGGCGCACCGCGCGACTTGGAGGCATCAGGCATCTTCATCGCCATCGGCCACGCTCCGGCGTCAGAACTGGTCACGGACCAGCTTGAGACGCATATGGGCGGGTATGTCATCACGAAACCGGATTCCACGGCGACCAGCATTCCCGGCGTTTATGCGGCGGGCGACGTGACCGACCACATCTATCGTCAGGCGGTCACATCCGCCGGCATGGGCTGTATGGCGGCGCTGGAGGTTGAGAAATTTCTCGCCGAGCAGGAGAGCGGAGCGTGAGGAAAACGCTGGTTATAACGGGCGGCTCGCGCGGGATTGGCCGTGCGGCGGCGGTCATGGGCGCGGCGCAGGGCTATAACGCGGTCGTCAACTACATCGGCAACGAAGCCGCCGCGCTCGAAACGGTCGCGGCCGTCGAAGCGGCGGGGGGCGAGGCAATCGCGGTGCAGGGCGATGTCGCGGTCGAAGCGGACGTGATCGGGCTGTTCGATGCGGCGCAGGCCCGCTTCGGCGGGATCGATGCGGTCGTGGTTAATGCCGGGATCGTGGGCGAGAAATCAACGCTGGCCGACATGCCGCTGGAACGCCTGACGCGGATGCTGGACATCAACACGCTGGGTGCATTGCTGACCGCGCGCGAAGCGGCGCGGCGGATGCCGCCCTCACGCGGGGGTAAGGGCGGTGCGATGGTGATCGTCTCGTCCGTTGCGGCAAAGCTGGGGTCGCCGGGCGAGTACGTCGATTACGCCACCTCGAAAGGCGCACTCGACACGCTGACGGTCGGGTTGGCCAAGGAGTTGGCGCTGGAAAGCGTGCGCGTGAACGGTGTGCGGCCCGGCATCATCGAGACCGATATTCACGCCAGCGGCGGACAGCCCGACCGCGCCGCACGGATCGGACCGCAAACACCGATGGGCCGCGCGGGGACCGCTGAGGAAGTGGCGGCGGCAATTCTGTGGCTGCTGAGCGATGCGGCGTCTTACACGAACGGCGCGCTGATCGATGTGTCAGGGGCGCGGTAAACACGGGCACACCCTACTCGCCGAGCGCATCGCCCCGGCTTTTGCCCGAAACCTCGGCCGCCAAAGCCGCGCCCATGAAGGCATCGAGATCGCCATCGAGCACACCGCCCGTGTCCGAGGTCTGGTGATCCGTGCGCAGGTCTTTGACCATCTGATAGGGCGCGAGCACATATGAGCGGATCTGATGGCCCCAGCCGATGTCCGATTGCTCGGCCCGTTGTGCGTTGGCGGCTTCCTCGCGGTCGCGCAATTCTTTCTCATACAAACGCGCGCGCAGCATCTTCATCGCGATGTCGCGGTTTTGGTGCTGCGATTTCTCGGACGATGTCACGACGATACCGCTCGGCATGTGCGTGATACGCACAGCGGAGTCGGTGGTGTTGACGTGCTGTCCGCCCGCGCCGGAAGAGCGGTAGGTGTCGATGCGGATGTCTTTGTCCTGAATATCGATCTCAATCGTGTCATCGATCACCGGCGTCACCTGCACCGATGAGAAAGACGTATGCCGCCGCGCCTGACTGTCGAACGGCGAAATGCGGACAAGGCGATGCACACCGGATTCGGTCTTCAGCCAACCGAACACGTTCTCGCCCTTGATCTGATACGTGACCGATTTGATCCCGGCCTCATCGCCGCCGGAATACTCCATCATTTCAACCTTGAACCCGCGACTCTCGGCCCAGCGTGTGTACATGCGCGAAAGCATCGAAGCCCAGTCGCAGGACTCGGTTCCGCCCGCGCCTGAGTTGATCTCGATAAACGCATCGCAATCGTCCATCTCACCCGAAAGCAGCGCTTCCAATTCGGCTGTCTCGGCCGCAGATTTGACCTTTGCGAGCGCGGCTTCCGCCTCGGTGATGATCGCGTCATCGCCTTCGGCTTCGCCCATCTCGATCAACTCGACATTATCGCTCAGGCCCGATTCCAGCGCTTTGTAGCGATCCACCGCATCCGCAAGCTTTTGGCGCTCGCGCATTACTTTCTGCGCGTTTTCGGGATCATCCCACAGGGCGGGATCTTCCGCACGGGCATCGAACTCCTCCAGCCGCGCCGCAGCCGTCTCCCAATCCAGCCTGCGTCGCAGCAGGCCGAGGCTTTCGTTAATGGCGGCAATAATGGATTGGGTCTCGGCGCGCATGGGAACTCACAGGATCACACAAGAGGGAGCGATGGGTTTAACGGGCGCAGGCCCGTCAGTAAAGCCCGCCACCCCCCTGAATACCCTGCGCTGAATTACCCAGGCTGGAGACGGATGGCGCTGTATTCGCCGCAGGAAGCTGTCTGAAAGGTTGTTCAGGCTGCGATGGCGCGTATTCAGGCTGGCGGTAAAACACGCCGGGCGCAGGCTCCACCGTTATCGCGGGGTCTTGAGAGACAACCATCTGACCGTTCGCATCAAACCGGATCAACGGCTCGTTCCCGCTTGGGATCGGCTGCGTGGAGACGGTTCCGTTGCTGCGCGGCAGTGGCGCAACGCCGCCTTGGTTCGGATTGTAGGGATCGTTCGTTGCGGGTTGCTGGTAGCCTTGCAGGTTTCCGCTGAACGCGGAATTGCCCATCATATCCGGCTGCAAAGCGGAGCCGACCCCCTGCCCTTGCACGGAATAGTCATTCAGATACCCGCCGGATGACAGCTCAGAACCAGCCGAATACCCCGGCTCGGTTCCGACCCGGAAGGCTTCCCATATCACGTTATTCCCGAATACCTCATCGCCGACACGGTCGCCCGTGTTGCGGTCGATCTTCACCAGCGACACGCCCTCAGGCACTTCAAATTTACGCGGAGTCCGGTCGGCCATCGCTTCACGCATGAATTGCTCGAAAACGGGGCCGCAGATCGCGCCGCCCGATGCCTTTTTACCCAGAGATTTCGGCGTATCGAACCCGATGTAGCAACCGAATACCAGATCGGGGGTAAAGCCGACAAACCACGCATCGCGCGCGTCGTTGGTCGTTCCGGTCTTACCGGCAACGGGAAAGCCAAGACGCTGTAGCTTGGTCGCCGTCCCGCGCAGGACAACGCCCTCCATCAGTGACACGGTCTGATACGCCGTCACCGGATCAATCACCTGCATCGGCTCCATTGCGCCGGAAGGCAGCATCCAGTCAGCATTGACGGGCACATCCTCGTCCTGATCGTTCTTGAGGCTTTCAACAAAACGCGGTGCGATATGTTTGCCGCCATTCACGAGCATCGAATAAGCAGTCGCCATGCGCAAAAGCGAGGTCTCACCCGCCCCCAGCGAATAGGAGATCAGCGGCGGCATCCGGTCATAGATACCGAACCGGCGCGCGTAATCCGAGATCACGTCCATCCCCACATCCTGCGCCACGCGCACGGTGATGAGGTTGCGCGACTTCTCAAGACCAATCCGCAGCGGGATGGGGCCGTAAAACTCGTTGCTGTAGTTCTTAGGCTGCCAAAGCGGTTCGCCATTGCCCTGATCGACGGTCACGGGCGCATCCAACACGATGGAGGCGGGCGTGTAGCCGTTATCCATCGCGGCGGCATACACAATCGGCTTGAACGCAGAGCCGGGCTGACGCTGGGCCTGCGTTGCGCGGTTGAATTTACTGTGCTGAACGCTGATGCCGCCATGCATGGCCAGCACGCGGCCGCTGTCCGGCTCCATCGCCACCACGGCGCCGTTGGCTTCGGGCAGTTGGCGCAATCCCCAGACGGTCTTTGCCGGATCATCCAGCGAGGACAGCGGGACGGTTTGCACATCGCCGTTCTTGGCCTTCTTGCCCGGCGTGACGTAGATTACATCGCCGCGCGCAAGCACATGGCTGATCTTCTTAACCTCCGGACCGCGCTCTCCGGTTTCCGATACGAAACGCGCCCATGTGACCGCATCCAGCGTCAGTTTGATCGCTTTATCACGACCCGGCATCCCGACCAGCGCCTCGCCCTTGTCATCGCGCACCGTCAGCACGACGCCGGGTTGCCAATCGCCCAAATCCTTGGGAAAGTTCATCGCGGCCAGTTCATCACGCCACTTGCCATCGGCATCAACCGTGCCGAGGGGGCCGCGATAACCGTTGCGTTTTGAATATGTGTGCAGCCCTTCACGCAGCGCGCGGGCGGCGTAGGTTTGCATTTCCCGATCAAGCGTCGTGCGGATTTTCAGACCGCCGCCGTACAAATCGGCATCCGCCGCCTCTTTCGCTTTTTCACTGCCGTCCAGCAGCGCCTCGTTCTCGAAATAACCGAGCATCATCGACCGGACTTCTTCGATCATATAGGCGGAGGCGAAATCGTAGCTTTCTTCCTGGCGGGTTTCGTCATTCAGACGCGTTTCGAGGGGTTTTGAGAGGGCAAGCTGCGCATCCTCGTCGCTCAAATGGCCGTTCTCAACCATCTCACCCAGCACATAGTTGCGCCGCGCAAGGGCCGCTTTTGCGTTGCGTTCCGGATGCAGGGCGGAGGGTGCTTTCGGCAGCGCAGCGAGGTAGGCGGCCTCTTCAGGCGAAAGATATTCCAGCGCTTTGCCAAAATATGTCTGCGATGCCGCCCCGACGCCATAAGAGCGCGCGCCGAGATAGATCTGGTTCAGATAGATTTCGAGAATGCGGTCCTTGCTCAGTTCGCGGTCAATCTGGACCGCAAGAACCGCTTCACGCACTTTCCGGCTAATGCTGCGCTCGTTGGTCAACAGCATGTTCTTCACAACCTGCTGCGTGATCGTCGAAGCCCCGCTCATGCGGCCGCCGTTGCGGAATGCTTTCACATTACGCACCATCGCCTTGGCAATACCGACGGGATCAATACCGCTGTGATCGTAGAAATTCTTGTCCTCGGCGCTGATGAAAGCGTTTTTCACCAGATCAGGGATCTCATCAATCGTCTCGAAAGCGCGCCGTTCGCGGGCAAAGCGGGCGATGATCGCGCCATCATCATCCAACACCAGCGATGATTGCGGCGGCTTGTAATCGGCGAGTTGGTCGTAATCAGGCAGATCGCGCCCGTAATACCAGACCGCCCCGACCACGACGACAGCCCCTGCCAGAAAAAGCAGAGCAGACGCACTGAACAGTGTGCCGATGAAACGAACGATCATGACAAAGTCCTGACGCTAAAAAAACACAGTCCCATAGCTAATCATAACCATGACACAAAGGTGGCGGCTCTTCTAAATAGATACACTTTTGACCCCGCAACAACAAGGTCAACGGGGTGCGAAATCTTTCGCAAACCGCTCCACACGCCACGCATCAATGGCATCTTTGAGCGCTGCGGCAGTGGTTCTGCGCCACTTTGGCGAGGTCAGTCTTTCCAGATCATCCGCGTTCGACATAAAGCCCAACTCAAGCAAAACGGACGGCATATCCGGTGCTTTGAGAACGTGGAAACTGTTCTGCTTCACAAAATTGCGCTTTACCGGCGTAACCTCGGCCAGCGAGCCTCGGACAAGCTCCGCAAAGCGCCGCGAGCCGATCTGTGTTTCACGGCGCGAGAGATCAAGCAGAACGCGCACGACATCTTCGCGCTCGGCATTCAGATCGATACCGGCGATCTTGCCCTCACGGTTGTTCACAAACTTCTCTGTGGACCGGATAGACGCCTCTTCAGACAACATATACGCCCCGGCCCCGCTCACGTCCGGATCTTTGAACCAATCCGCGTGAATCGAGATGAACAGGTCAGCTTTCTTATCCCGTGCAAAAGCGACACGATCAGGCAGTTCAACAAACTTGTCACCTGTGCGGGTGGCGAAGCTGACGTAATCGGGGTCCGCTTGCAGAAGCTCCAGCAGTGTGTTCGTGAAGGCCAGAACCAGATCGGACTCGCGGTGCTCAACATGCTTACCCGTCCCCGGATCGTGCCCGCCGTGGCCGGGATCAATGACGATACGCAGCGGCCTGCGCCGTGTTTTCTGAGGAACAGGCTTCGTCAGCCGTGCGCCGAGTGCCGCCGTAAGCGTTTCAATGCCGGTTTCCGGTTCTGCGGTTTTCGGCGGCTCGATAACGCGCGGGCTGCGCGGCATTTTTATAGCGGGAGGATCAATCTTCGTCGCCAATGCGAGCGTCTGTGAGCGTTTGGGGGGAACAGACGCACCGGACTCCGCCGCCACACCCCCTCCGGCATCGCCGCCCAGCCCCGCCAGCAATTCACCCAGAGCGTCGTATTCCGCATTGCCCGGATCGAATTGGCGGTTACGGAACTCTTGCCGCGTGCGCTTATCAACCGTGGGCGCGGTGCGCCTTTTCCCGTATGCGACCATAGGCTTGTCAATGCGCGAAAGACCGGCGGTTACGGGGGCACTCCTGCCCTCCTTAAGCAAAATATCGAGGACGTAGCCTTTGCCGTCTTCAGCGCGAACGGATTTAAACGTGGAGATTTGCGCGGGGCCGGAGAGCGAAAAAATCACCCGCGACACGCCGGGCGAGATAATGCCAAACCGGAAATCCCTGACAAGGCGGCTTTCCACCCGGCCGCTCGGACGCGGAATCTCCCATCCGATTTGCGGCAGGTCGATAACAAGGCGATGGGGCTTTTCGAGAATGAACAGTTTCGGCCTGACGGGAATGTTCGTGCGCAACACCATGCGCGTGAAATCATCATAAGTGCCGATCCGCACCGCTTGCACCGACGCGAAAAACGGCGATTGCGTATTGGCAGACACCGGAAGCGTACCGGTCAGCACAAAAGCCGCGAGGAAAAACCACGCGCGAATCACTGCGAAAACGTGTGCGAAAGCACCCATTTCACCTGCCCTTATCCTTTTAGTACCGTTCTTTACGACGGCATTCTCGTACCGACCCTTAACACAAACTTCGCCGTTGGAAAAAAGCATTTGGTAGTATCTTTCCATGCAAGTATCTTGTAATCCGATATAGCAGCATTGCTGCAACGCTGTTCTGTGGGCTTTCCGGTGTTCGATCTCACCATCCGATCAAACACACAGCTCTGAACGACGTAAATATATCGCGCGGATTAGGTTAAAATACCGTTTTCCTCGCGGATACAGTGAAACGCTACAGCACACTGCGCGCCGCCTTACGGCCAAAAGCGCAGATCGTCGCTGACATGGATTTTGCCGGGCATTGGCTCGGGTAGGTTTTACAGGCATGGGCCTGAAAGTTTCCGGATGATCGCATCCGGCTTGGTTGAAACGGTGATCGGGAGCCGCAAAAGTAGAGAACAAGCGGGTGATTTCAAAATCTTCCCTCCTTCGTTCCACTTGATGCAAAAAGGCTCACGCACAAAAAAGTGCAGTGTTTCGGGTACAGCCCGTTCGCGGTCCAGATAATACAGGAAAGGCGGAGGCGCAGGTTGCGCAACCGCGACCCGGTTGGGTTATGATCAGGTGTGACGAACCTGCACAAAGCAAACCGGGCCGTTCGGCGCAGCAGCGCCGTCCGAATCGAGTAGAGCATGGCTAAGAAGATGCTTATCGACTCGACACATGCGGAAGAGACCCGCGTTGTCGTTATGGACGGTCAAAGGCTTGATGAGTTCGACTTTGAGTCGATCAACAAAAAGCAACTCGCGGGGAATATCTACCTCGCGAAAGTGATGCGGGTGGAACCGTCGCTTCAGGCGGCGTTCGTTGATTACGGTGGCAACCGCCACGGCTTTTTGGCGTTCAGTGAAATCCATCCCGATTATTATCAAATTCCGGCAGCGGAACGTGCCGCCCTTGTTGCGGCACAGGAACGCAGCGCCGCGCGCTCAAGCGAGAGTGACGACGATGAACCCGATGCGAAACCCCGCCGTGGCGGACGCGGTTCATCCCAGTCATCCTCTTCGCGCGGCGGAAATGCGCGCTCGGCATCGGGCAGTGCAGCCCGACCCGCACGGCGCGGCAGCAAACCGGCCCGCCAATCGCGTCCCCGCAAGCGGACGAAAGAAGGCACGTATATCGAGCGTGAATTCCGCATCAGCGGCGGCGTCCGTGTGCGCCTTATCAATCCCAACGACGTGGTCGATCTCGACTTGCTGGAACGCGAATTCACGATCGGCGGCAACACCCCCGTTCGGGTCTTCAAGCTGACAGCGGAAGAAACGGGCGCAACCACGGCACAGCAAGACGGTGATGCCGGGACGGTTGAGGCCGGACCGGAGAACGACGCCAAACCGACAACGATGCACGCTGCGACCGACCATCTCGACCGTGTCACCTCAGACGATGACCAGCGCGATGAGCCGGAAACCCTGGGTGGCGGCGATGACTGGGACGACCAGCCTGTCCCCCGCGTCCGTATGCGCGATTACAAAATCCAGGACGTGATAAAACGCCGCCAGATCATGCTCATCCAGATCAACAAGGAAGAGCGCGGCAATAAAGGCGCGGCGGTCACGACCTATCTGTCCCTCGCGGGCCGGTATTGCGTGTTGATGCCGAACACAAACAAGGGCGGCGGCATCTCGCGCAAGATCACCAACGCGCCGGACCGCAAGCGTCTGAAAGAAATCGCGGGCGAGATGGAAGTGCCCAAAGGCATGGGCCTTATCATCCGCACAGCGGGCGCACAGCGCACCAGCGCGGAGGTCATCCGCGACTACGAATACCTGCTGCGGCAGTGGGAAGCCGTGCGCAACCTGACGATGGAATCCTTCGCTCCGGCGGCGATTTATGAGGAAGGCAGCCTCATCAAACGCTCGATCCGCGATCTCTACACCAAAGAAATCGACGAGATCTGGGTCGAGGGTGAAGCGGGCTATCGCGAAGCGCATGACTACATGCAGATGCTGATGCCCAGCCACACCAAATATGTGCGACAGTATAAGGAGCAGACCCCGCTCTTTATCAATCATCAGGTCGAAAACCACCTCGCGGCGATGTTCAACCCGACGGTTCAGCTGAAATCCGGCGGCTACATCGTGATCGGCATCACCGAGGCGCTGGTCGCTGTCGATGTGAACTCAGGCCGCTCGACCCGCGAGTCCTCGATTGAGGACACCGCTGTCAAAACCAACCTTGAAGCGGCCGAAGAACTGGCAAGACAGGTGCGCCTGCGCGACCTCGCGGGCCTGATCGTGATCGACTTCATCGATATGAACGAGCGGCGCAACAATGCCGCCGTCGAGCGCAAGCTGAAGGACAAACTGGCCAGCGACCGTGCGCGCATCCAGGTGGGCCGTATCTCCTCGTTCGGCCTGCTCGAAATGTCCCGCCAGCGCCTGCGCCCCGGCATGTTGGAAGCGACGACAACGCCCTGCGTCCATTGCCACGGCACGGGCATCGTCCGCTCAGACGACACGATGGCCCTTACCGTGCTGCGTGAAATCGAAGAGGAAGCGCTGCGCAACATCTACTCGGTCATCAAGGTCGAGGCTCCGGTTTCCGTGGCCAACTTCCTGCACAACCACAAGCGCGACCGCATTGTCAGCATCGAGCAACGCTATGGCATCCGCGTCGTGATCGAGGGCGATACGGCCCGCATCAGCCCGGATTTCGAGCTTGTGAAGATGAAACTCGAAGATGCGCCGGAGCAACTGCGGCCCGCCCCTGCCGCCGTCAGTATGGAAAGCGTCTATGCCGACGAGGGCGAGCAAGACGACGCGCCCGACTCAGATCCGGTCGAAACAGCCGAAGCACCTGCGGTGCAAGAAGCGCGTCCGGCAGAGGATGACGGCGCGCGTAAGCGCGGCAAACGCGGCTCTAAACGCAAGTTCCGCGATGAAGAAGCCGATCCTTTGCGTGTGATCGACACGGCGGAAAGCGATGCGGCGCCGGACAAGCCGTTCGACTACGCCGATGATGAAAGCAACCGCAGCAACTCCCGGCGTTCCCGTCGCGGGGGCCGTGGCCGTCGCCGCACCAACGAAGCACCACAGCGCGAATTCGGCGAGGCCGCCGCGTTTGCCATGCTGACCGGACGCGACGCGCTCGACCGCGCCCTGCCGGAGGTTTTCCGCGATAACGATGACAAGATCGAAATCACACCCGCTCCGGCGCGTAAAAAGCCGCAGAAGGCGAAACCTGAGCCGGAATTGATCGAAGCAGCGCCCGTGGAGGTTCCGGCGGAAAATATCCCCGCAACAGACCCTGAGCCGGTGCAAGAAGCCGCCTCGCCGGAAGTGGAAGAAGTGATCGAAACAGGTTCTTTCGCCCCTGAAGGGTTTGAAGAACCACACGCTGAAGAAACGCCGCAAATGCCGGTTAAGGCTGACGAACCGCCACGCCCCAAGCGCAGCGGCTGGTGGTCACGATAAAGCGGTTTCAAGCGAAGTGGAGACACTTCGCTTGAAATACCCCGCGATTTTCACCTGATTCACCGCC
>CALDZQ010000136.1 GCA_937944035.1 uncultured Neomegalonema sp.
TTGATAATCCGCGACGCATCGCCAATCGCATGAGCGCCCGTAGAACAAGCGGTTACAACCGAGTGATTCGGCCCCTTGAATCCATGCCGGATCGCAACCTGACCCGAACACAGATTGATAAGACTGCCCGGAATAAAGAACGGCGACACCTTGCGCGGACCGCGCTCATGCAGATCAATCGCGGTACGCTCAATCGATGGAAGACCACCGATGCCCGACCCGATCATCACCCCTGTGCGATGCAGCGATTCTTCGTCTTCGGGCGTCCACTGCGCATCACGGATCGCCTGCTCGGCGGCGGCGATGGCGAACAGGATAAACGTATCAATCCTGCGCTGCTCACGCGGTTCAGCCCAGTCATCGGCGTTGAACGTGCCGTTTGATCCGTCACCGAGCGGCACTTCACAGGCGATGCGGCATGGCAGGTCGTCGGCATCGAATTTTGTGATCGCTCCCGCGCCGGACTCACCCTTCAGCAGCCGCGACCATGTTTCCTCAACGCCGCAGGCAAGCGGTGAAACCATGCCCATTCCGGTAATGACAACCCGTCTCATACGCACCCGCCCCTCGTTGGTTCTGATCGTTCAATCACATAGACAAAAGACGCCGCACAGGGTGTGGGGCGTCTTTTTATTAGCATAAATCTCATGCGAGAATCAGGAAGAAACATTCTCTTTGATAAAGCTGACGGCGTCGCCGACAGTTTGAATCTTCTCTGCCGCATCATCCGGGATTTCCACGCCGAACTCTTCTTCAAACGCCATGACCAACTCAACCGTATCGAGGCTATCAGCGCCAAGATCATCAATGAAGCTGGCTTTTTCGTTCACTTTAGCTTCGTCGACACCGAGATAGTTCACGACGATTTTTTTAACGCGATCACTTACGTCGCTCATTCTAATATTCCTCGTATAGCCAAGATAAGGCATCATAAGGCACAGCGCCAAATGATTACCAATTATTTCAAAAGCAAGTCAGAAACTTACCCCGTCGGGCGCGTCATTAGCACAAGGTACAGGTTTTTCAAACGAAGTTTAACACCGTATCCCGCGCTTTTCGCCCCCTCAGATCATTGCCATGCCGCCATTCACATGCAGCGTTTGTCCGGTCACATACCCTGCACCGTTGGATGCCAGATAAGCGACAGCGGCAGCAACATCAACCGGATCGCCTAATTTTCCGATCGGGACGTTTTGCAGGATGCGCTCTTTTTGCTGGTCATTGAGCACATCTGTCATCGGCGTCGCGATAAAGCCGGGCGCGACGCAGTTGACGGTAATGTTACGGCTCGCGACCTCTTGGCCCAGCGATTTCGACATGCCGACGATGCCCGCTTTTGCGGCGCAGTAATTGCCCTGACCCGGATTTCCGGTGGTCCCGACAACCGAGGTAATGTTCACAATCCGGCCCCAACGCCGCTTCATCATCCCGCGCAACACGCCGCGACACATGCGGAACGTCGCTGTCAGATTCACCGCAACCACTTGATCCCACTCATCATCTTTCATGCGCATGAACAGATTATCGCGCGTGATCCCGGCGTTGTTCACGAGAATATCCAGCGACCCCAGTGCCTCCTCCACCGATTTCGGCAAGGCATCAACGGCTGACAGGTCCGACAGGTTGCACGGATGCACCGATGCCCGATCCCCCAACTTATCGCGCAGCGCCTCCAGCGGCTCGACCCGCGTGCCACTGAGCGCAACGGTCGCCCCCTGCGCATGAAGCGCCTCGGCAATCGCGCCGCCAATGCCGCCTGACGCGCCCGTCACAAGCGCGGTTTTTCCTTCAAGCGAGAACATCGCCATCCCCTCAAATGCTTAAGAAGTTCCGTTCAACGACGCCAGCAGCGCCTCAATATCCGCAGCGGTTCCGGCATTGGAGCCGACCAGCCGGCTGTCAATCCGCCGCGCCAGACCGCTCAAAACCTTGCCTGCGCCCAGCTCAACCAGGCTCTCAACACCCTGATCGGCCATCCACATCACGCTCTCGCGCCAACGCACAGACCCCGTGACCTGCGCGACCAGCAACTGCCGTATTTCCTCCGGCGAATCGATGGCCTGCGCCTTCACATTCGCGACCAGTTTCGGCGCGGGCGCCGCAATCTTCGTCTCCGCCAGTGCCCCGGCCATCCGCTCGGCGGCGGGGGCCATCAGCGCACAGTGGAACGGTGCCGATACAGGCAGCAGCATCGCCCGTTTCGCGCCTTTTTCCTTGGCAATCACCACGGCGCGCTCGACCGCCGCCTTACTGCCGGAGACAACAACCTGCCCCGGCGCATTATCGTTGGCGGCCTCGCAGACATCCCCTTGCGCAGCCTCCTCGGCCACTTCGCGCACCGCATGAAGGTCAAGCCCCAGCACAGCCGCCATCGCGCCCTCGCCTACGGGCACAGCCGCCTGCATCGACGCCCCGCGCAGGCGCAGCAGGCGGGCGGTATCGGACAGATCGAGCGCCCCGGCCGCCGTCAGCGCGGAGTACTCGCCCAACGAATGCCCGGCCACAAACGCCGCCTTATCCGCCAGCTTAAACCCGCCCTCGGCCTCCAACACCCGCGTCACCGCGATGGAAGTCGCCATCAGTGCGGGCTGCGCGTTTTGCGTCAGGGTCAACGCATCGGCGTCATCGCCCCAGATAATATCGGACAGTTTCTCGCCCAGCGCCTCGTCAACCTCATCAAACACCGCTTGAGCGACAGGAAAAGCCTGGGCCAGATCACGCCCCATACCGGGGGATTGGGAGCCTTGGCCGGGAAAGACGAATGCGCGCATAAAAATCTCGTTCTGGTCGTTCACAGTATGATTCAGCCTTACCGCCGCCCCCGCCTTTGCGCAACCTGCACCCCGTAAGTTTAGAGATGAATTCTTCAACGATGTGTCCTAAACTGGCAAAACCTGAACATGACGGAGAAGTTTTGATGCGCGCTTTACTGATTGCCGCCATGTTGATGGTAGCACCGACCTATGCAAAAGCCGCCCAGTTGGTCATGTTCGAAACAGATGGCTGTTTCTGGTGCGCGCGCTGGAAAGAGGAAGTGGGCCGCTACTACTCCCGCACCCGCGAAGGACGCATCGCCCCCCTGCGCTTGGTCAGCCTGAACGAGCCGATGCCCGTTGACCTGCAATGGCTGCGCGGTGTGCGCGGCGCACCGACTTTCGTGCTGATCGATCAGGGCCGTGAACGGGGCCGCATTGTCGGGTATCCCGGCGAGCAAGGCTTCTGGACCCGCATCGAAGCGATCCTGAGCGGCGTGAACTGAGCGTCTGAACGCGAACCCGCTTCACCAATCCATCAAACTCCCCTACGCTGCGCTCAACCAATGTAACGCAGCGAGCCATTATGACCGACAGTCCCATCCGCACCCGCCGCGAGGGCGGCATCCTTGAAGTCACCCTTGACCGCCCGAAAGCCAACGCCATCGATCTCGCCACCTCGCGGATTATGGGCGAGACTTTCCGCGATTTCCGCGATGATCCGGACCTGCGCGTGGCCATTATCACGGGCGCGGGCGAAAAATTCTTCTGCCCCGGCTGGGATCTCAAGGCTGCCGCAGACGGCGATGCGGTTGATGGCGATTACGGGGTCGGCGGCTTTGGCGGATTGCAAGAGCTGCGCGGGTTGAATAAGCCTGTTATCGCTGCGGTTAACGGCATCTGCTGCGGCGGCGGCTTGGAACTGGCCCTCTCCGCCGACATCATCCTTGCCGCCGATCACGCCAGTTTCGCGCTGCCCGAAATCCGCTCAGGCACAATCGCCGATGCCGCCAGCGTCAAACTCCCCAAACGC
>CALDZQ010000137.1 GCA_937944035.1 uncultured Neomegalonema sp.
TCCTTGGGCCGCGCCACGCACAGCAGGATATACCCCGCCTGAGATTGCCGCCGGTTCAGCGCCGTCCCCTTCGGCTGGCGCACTTTGCCGGAGATCATCCGCGCCGCGCAGGTAATGCACCCGCCATAGGCACAGGCGATCGGCAGCTGATACCCCGCCGCCAACGCCGCGTCATAGATCGGCTCATCCTCGCCGACCTCGATCACCGCGTCCCCCCGATTGCGCAGGGTGACGCGATGGGTGACACGATGGGCCGCCGGATCACCCTCAACCAAGGCGCAACACCCGCTTCAGGTAGGCAACCAAAGGTTTTAAAGGCGAGGCGGACGCTTTCACGTCACCATCCACGACCGCCTTGGCGAGGTCTCCCCCGCCGCAACAGCACATCCTCACATCCAGATGTCAGAGGTGACATCCCCGCCGGGATAGCGCATCTCGTGGCAACGGCTCGGCCCGTTCGGCTCGTTGCCGAAGTCGACCACAAAGTTCGGTTCGATGCTCATCCCGCCGTTTTCGGTGTCACAGTTGACGATATACATCTGCCCGCCCTTATCCTTCATGCCCGGATAGAACTGGTTATCCCATGTCGAGAAAAGCGATGTGGTCACAAACAACCGCTTGCCGTCCAGCGACAGCTGAATCATCTGCGGCGCGCCCTGCACTTCGACACCGTTCACAACAGGCGCTTTGCCCAGCAATCCGCCCAGCCAGACCTGCCCCGTCATTTTCGGGTTCTTGATATCCGAAATGTCGTATTGCCGCAGATCACCGTGCAGCCAGTTCGCGAAGTACAGATATTTGTCATCCATCGAGATCAGAATATCCGTAATCAGCGACGGCATCGGAACCGGAAAGCCCTCAACGTCAATCGTCGGAATATCGATGATCTTCTCGACCTCGAAATCCCCGTCATCGGTCTTCCACCAGCGGAAGATGTTCGAGGACAGCGTCACCCCGATCAACCCCTCGTTCGAGGCCGGATCATGCAGCCCGCGCAGCTCCAGCGGGATCATGCCTTCCGCGCCCATATCGATGCTCTTGACGATTTTCTTGCCTTCAAAGTCCCAGAAATGGACCGATTGGCCGTATTTGCCCGCCCCCACGTCTTCCAGATCAAAGCCCGGCATAAACGTGTTCGGCGCGGCCCATTCCGAGCTGACCATCATATTATGGCGCGGCTGATACCAGAAATCGTAATTGTAGTTCATGCCGGTGATGTCATTCTCCCACCGGCCCACAATCTCGAAATCCTCGTTAACATGCAGAAAGCCGCCGGGCGCATTGCCATCCGCATCGCCCAGCATCGAAATGATAATATCCGCACCCAGACAATGCACCGTGTGCGGCGCGGACAGATTGGTTTTCGCCTTTATCTCATCACCGGAGATAACCTTGTGCAGCACAGGGTTTTTCGGATCAATCGTGTCATAGATGTTGAGGTTTGATGTCCGAACGCCGGGCAGAATGATATAGCGCCGCGACTTGCTGTCATCCCCGTGACAGCTGGAGCAGGCGTTCCACCCTGAGTGGTGCAACTCGTCGCCGATATTCGGCGTCTCACAGCGATGGATCACGGAGGAATAGGTCGGGCTGTCCGGGTCCACATCGACGGTCGCCAGATAATCCGGCTTCTCGATCCCTGTCCCCGTATAAAGCGCCACCGTGTAAAGCAGCTTCTCGCGCGGCGCTTTCATCGCTTCCGCAGGCGAGGCATAGCCCGGACCACCGCAACAGGCTTTTTCATTCTCTGACATTGTCGTCTCCCTCACGTTTTTTGTTTTACGTAAGGTGAGTGTGAAACAGGTCTGCGGCTTTCACAAGTCTAATTGTCTGACTTTTAATATCGTAAGGTCAACCGTCCGCACAAGCACTCGCCCCGATGGAGTCAGCCGCTTCCAGTGTTGCGTCCCATGCCAGCATGATCGAGGCGTGGCGGTTCTTGTAATCCTTGGCCGGCGTCATCACTTCGAGGCCGGACCACATGCCTTCGGGCGCATCCGCCCCGTGCTTGAGCATCGCATAAAGCGCTTCGCGCCCGTTGCGAATATCGGACAACTTCGCCCCGATCACATGCTCACCCAGAATCGCCGCCGAGGCTTGCCCAAGCGCGCAGGCTTTCACGTCCTGCCCGAAATCAACAACCTGCCCGCGCTCGACACACACATCCACAGTCACGGTCGACCCGCACAACGGCGAACGCTTCGTCGAGGACGCCTGTGGCTCGGCAAGGCGCTCCGCATGGGGCACGCCAGCGGCCAGCGCGAGGATGCGCTTGGAATAAAGATTGATGAGATCCGCTGACTCGGCCATGTGTTCGCCCCCGCTGTTCAACTTAATATATAGCGCAGGACTGGCCATTCGCAAAGTCACGGATGTATGACAGCCGCATATGCCACATGGAGTGCTTGATGACCTTTGACGTAACCACGCTGAAATTCGATGATCGCGGCCTCATCCCCGCCATCGCCCAACAACATGACAGCGGCGAGGTTCTGATGCTGGCATGGATGAACGCCGACAGCATCACCGAGACGCTCAAACAGGGCAGGGTGGTGTACTGGTCCCGCTCCCGCCAAGCCTTCTGGCGCAAGGGCGATACATCCGGCCATGTGCAAAACCTGATCGAACTGCGCTACGACTGCGACCGCGATTGCGTGTTGTTGCTGGTCGATCAACTCGGCCCGGCTTGCCACACCAACCGCCGCTCGTGCTTCTACACAGCGGTACGGGATGGCGAGTCGGTGGAGATCAGCGCGCCCCTGGCCGATTAAATCGTCAGGGCTTCCCCCGTCGACGCCCGCACCCGATCCATAAATCCGGCTTCCTTCTCCCGCAGCGCCGCTTCCGCCGCCGCTATATAGCCCCGCGTCAGCGGCACGTCATCGCGCTCACGGCACAGCTGCATATGAAACACATTGCTGGCCCCGTAGCGGAACGCGCCTTCGCAGACGGCGAGGTAGAACTCCCACATCCGCCCGAAGCGTTCGTCATACATGCCCTCAATCGCCGCCCGGTCCGCCTCAAACCGCTTGCGCCAGTGGAGCAGCGTCTCGGCGTAATGCACCCGCCAAATCTCGCAATCGGTCAGCCACAGCCCCGACTTCTCCAACGATTCCGCCGCTTCCGACAGCGAGGGGGCATAGCCGCCGGGGAAGATATATTTGCGCAAGAACGGCGAAGTCACACCGGGCGGCGCTTTGGTCGAGATCGAATGGATCAACGCCACCCCGCCCGGCGCCAAAAAGTCCCGCACTTTAAGATAATACGTCGTCAGCTGCGTGATGCCCACATGCTCCAGCATCCCGACCGAGACGACCCGGTCATACGTCTCCGTCACATCGCGATAATCGCGCAGCTCGAACGTCACCCGATCCTCAACACCCAGCGCTTTCGCCCGCGCCTGCGCCACCGCCAGTTGCTCCTTCGACAGCGTTACCCCCGTCACATGCACGTCTTCCGCATGGGCCAGATACAGCGCCATCCCGCCCCAACCACAGCCGATGTCCAGCACCCTCTGCCCCGGTTTCAGGTTCAGCTTTGCCGCAATCCGGCGCTTCTTTGCCGTCTGCGCCTCCTCCAGCGTTTCGTCGCCATTCTCGAAATAAGCGCAGGAATATTGCAAATCATCGCATAGGAACCTGCGGTACAGATCATTGCCCAGATCATAGTGATGCTCGACATTCTCGCGCGAGCGGCTGATCGGATTATGCTGCGCCCGTCGCCGTGCGCCCCGCGCAAGGCCGCGCCAGAAAATCTGGTTCGGGGTCAGGTCGAAATTGCGCTTGTTGAGGAAGAATAACTCCATCAACTCCCACGCGCCCGTGCCGTGCGTGACGGGGCTGTCGATGGTCAGCACCCCGTCCATAAACGCCTCTGCGGCTTTCATTTCGGGGTTGAGAAAAATCTTCCAGTCAAACGCGGGATCAGAGATACGGATCGCGACATCAGGGCCGGGTTCCTCCCCGCCAAACGTCTCAACCTCGCCTTCAGGTCCGGTCAGCGTCAGTGTGCCTTTGCGGATGGTTTTGCGGAACAGTTTCGGTAGGTGCTTCACGGTTTGCCGCCCCCCGACCGGATCACCCAAATCCCGCTGACACGCATCACATGGCGCTCGTCTGCGTAAAGATCGCCCTGCATGAACAGGAATTCGCGCGCCTTGCGCACCACTTTCGCAACCCCGTGGATCATCTGCCCGTTCTTGCCGGGTGCGAGGAAATCACACTCGAAATCGATGGTGGCAACAGGCTTGGACCCCGCAGCGGTAAACGCGCTCGTGCCCAGTCCGGTATCGGCGACGCTCATCAGCAATCCGCCATGCGCGACGCCGACCGAGTTCATATGCCGCTCTTCCAGTTCAAGGGCGAACCGCCATTCGTCTTCGCCCACTTGCGCAAAACGGATGGGACCGATCAGGGCGTTGAAACCCTCACCTTTGATGTCGCGCCACGGCAGGGACGGATCGAACTTCATGCGACTATCTCTCTTGCAACCTGAATGTCACACCATTCTATGCCAGAGGATCACGCAACGCTACGCTGTAAATTATAGAGCGTTTTCAAGGGCAATGGGTTGATTGCCCGACTCGGAAAACGCGCTAAAACAAGAAGTTAGATTATCCGGAATGATCCTTATATCGTTCAGGATGCTCTCGACGCCCTCTCAGAATGGCGCGGCCAGGGCTTGCGCTTCGTCATAAGGCAGTCCCGGATAAATCTGCATCAAATCTGTGGCACTGATCCGCGCCAGACTTTGCCGCGCCGCGCGCAGGGCGCGAATGCCGTGGCTGAAATCGGGGCGTGAGGACAACTGTGTGACCAACCGATAGGCCCGCCCGTAGCGCGGCGAACTGATGTAATCGGGCGCGATCTGAAAGCCGTTGCTGCGCAGGTAATCCAGAGAATTATAAGTCGCCAGCCCCTCCTCCAGCACACTCGCGACCCCGTTGGGTCCGGCGGGGGAGAGCAGATGCACAACCTCATGCGCCAGTTGGAACAGCGCCTGTTTCTCGTTCCTGCCGGACCCTTCGGTCAGTTGAATGATGATGCTGTTGCTGCCCGCGCCGAAATCGGGATACCAAACCTGCGGCGAGTCCCGCGTGGTGAATTCCACCCCCAACAGCGTCCAGTTCCTGTCCCGCTTGCCGTAACGGTCCTGCGTGAACTTGAGGATATGCCCCATCCGCGACGCCATTGTCCAGCTGAACAGGCAAGAGTCCGACTGTGCGCACGGTTCGGCTAATGTGACATTGCGCGACGAATGCACAAACCCGGAATCCGCCCATGCCGACGGCGCGCTTAGCGCCATGAACACCGCCAGTGTCTGCGAAAACTTCTTACTCATTCAACCGCTCCGTCAAAACCACGTCCCACGCTAGAAAGCCTTACAGGCAAGAATGCGGCAGCATTCCGGCCCGCCCGATCAGGGGCTATGCAATTTCTGTGCATGAAGGCCCGTCATCACGGGTGTTGAAAATAACGTCATCGAATAATCCCGGCAGAGGTCGTGTTCTCTTCAGACAACACTGCTGTGAAAGGCCGGACCGGAATGCAAAGGGCTTCAAAGCCAGGCCGGAAAGAAAATAGGAAATCAGATGAAATTGCTTTTCAAAGGCGCGCTGAGCGCCGCTCTTATGTTGTCCGCTGCTCAATCCCTTGCGGATGGACAGGCAAATAAGATCGTCGCGTCCCAGCACAGCTATAATCTGACACAGATTGCTTCGGGACTCGAAAATCCCTGGGGTCTTGACTGGTTGCCGGATGGCAGGATGCTCGTGACCGAGCGCCCCGGCAGGTTGCGCCTTGTCGCTGAGGACGGACAGCTTTCCGCGCCCCTGAAAGGCATCCCGGAGATCACCAGCGAGTTCCGTGACGGATTGCTGGACGTAACGGTCAGCCCCGCTTTCGAGGCCGATCAGACCATTTTCCTCGCATATTCCCGCAAAGACGGCCCGCTGCGCTGGCTTGAGGTCGCGTCGGCCCGATTGTCCGGTGATACGGTTGAAGAGATGACGGTAATCTTCTCTTCTGGCGTTAAAGTGGAAAAGGATCAGGGTTTCGGTTCGCGAATCCGTTTTGATGCAGACGGCTATCTGCTTATCACCGTCGGCGATCATGCTGTGGCCGCGAGTGCGCAGGATACCTCCAACCCGCTTGGCTCTATCATCAGGATTGCGGCGGACGGTACGCCCGCACCGCAGAATCCGGGCGGCGCGATGACAGCGGCGATCTATGCTTATGGGTTCAAAAACCCTCAAGGGCTGGCGATTGATCCGGTCAGCGGCGCGATCTGGGCGGTAGACCACGGCGGCAAAGGGGGCGGCGAGATCAACCGCATCGATGCGGGCGCTAATTATGGCTGGCCGACAAGGACTTTCAGCGGCGGCGACGCGCCGCGCGCGGTTGTTGAGGGTGGCTTTACAGATCCCGTGTTCACATGGGGCGCCGCGCCGACCGTGGCGCTATCGGGCCTTGAAGTTTACACGGGCGCTGATTTCCCTCACTGGCGGGGCGACTTGTTTGCCGGGTCATTGTCTCAAGAAGCCCTGATACGGATTATGCTCAACGACGCGGGCGCTGTAATCGGTATAGAGCGCGTTATCGATGAGGAGATTGGCCGCATCCGTGAAGTCAGACAGGGACCGGAGGGCCGTTTGTACGTGCTCAACGATGACCCTGAGGGCGGTATCTACCGGATTGACCCCTTATAGCGATTTCGAGCAAGGTGTAACACCTTGCGAATCGGAAATCGCGTAAAAACAAGCGACTACAGCGTTCTGCGTGATTCAAGAATTGCACGACACGCTGTAGAATAACAAGACTAGGCGGGGTGCTTGGTTGTCATCAAAGTGCTTTGCACACCGCGTTAAATCCATTGCGCTTGCCGGTTTCCGTTTCCGGATTGAGCCGTTATGTCTGTGTCTATGAAGACAATGCGGCACAAGCTTTGGGGGGCGGGTCTGGCGGCACTGATTGTGCTGCTCGGTACGGCGTTTTGGGTTTTCAAGCATACCGAGCGCGATCTTCTTGCCGAAGGCCGCGTCGCGGGAAATGTGCAGCTTGCGCTGTATCAGGAATTATTGCGCGGTTGGCTGGGTAAATACCGCGCTCTACCCTCAATTTACGCGCACGAGCCGGATGTCGTCGCCCTGCTGCAATCCCCCCGTGACCCCGCCCGCATCGCCACCGTGAACAGCCAGCTTGAACGCTGGAACGCCACATCCGGTGCGTTGGATACCTATGTGCTGGATGCGCAGGGGCAGGCGATTGCGGCGTCCAACTGGAACAGCACGGCCTCGTTTCTTGGGCGCTCCTATGCGTTCCGCCCCTATTTCAAGCAAGCCATGCAAGGCCGCCTTGGGCGCTTTCTCGCCTTGGGGACGGTATCGGGCCTGCGGGGCTACTATTTCTCATACCCTGTTCAAAGCGCGGGACAGATCGTCGGTGTCGTCGTGGTCAAGGCGGGCGTCGACGGCATCGAGCAGGAGTTGCGCCTTGATGTCGGCGCGGTTTTCGTCAGTGACCATGATGGAGTCGTCGTGCTGGCCGGGCCGCCCCACTGGCGGATGAAGACGTTGCGCCCGCTCTCCGAAGATGTGCAAAGCCGGATCGAGCTTGAGCGGCGCTTTCCTATCGCAATGCTGCGGCCTTTGCCCGTCAGCGGCCTCGATGCCGGAGAAAGCGACTCCCTTGTTCGCGCTCAACCGGATCGCTCTGGACGCGCGGAATCGGGTTTTCTACACCTGTCAAAGTCGATGACGATCGAGGATTGGCGGCTTCACCTGCTCGTTGAAACACGTGACATCCGCTATCAGAGCCTCAAGGCGGCGCTGTTGGCCAGCTCTGTCATTCTCAGCATTTTGTTGCTTGGGTTGCTGCTGTGGCAACGCCGCCGCCGGATGATCGGCAAGCTGGCCGCGCGTGAGGAAAACCAGCGCGAGTTGGAGCGCCTCGTCACCGAACGCACCACGAATCTGCGCGAGGCGAATGAAAACCTTGAACAGCAAGTACGCGAGCGCAGTCAGGCCGAGGCCGAACTGCGCCGCACCCAATCGGAGTTGATCCAAGCGGGCAAGCTGGCCGCGCTGGGCCAGATGTCGGCCGCACTCAGCCACGAATTCAACCAGCCCCTCGCCGCGATCCGCACCTATTCCGATAACGCTGTGGCCTTTCTCGACCGGGGGCGGGCTGAGCAGGCGGGCGAAAACCTCGCCCGTATATCGCGTCTCACCGAACGCATGGCCCGCCTGTCAAAACACCTGACCAGCTTTGCGCGCAAACCCAAAGACACGGTCGAGCCGGTCTCGCTTGACGCCGTGATCGCCGAAACCCTGACCTTGCTGCAAGCGCGGATCGAGGGGGCAGGGGCGCGCATCGACAATCGGATTCCTTCGGGCATCATGGTGATGGGCGGGCAAACCCGCTTGCAGCATGTTTTTATGAACCTGATCGGCAATGCCCTTGATGCCACGGCGCAGGGCGGTGATCCCGCCATCACATTACGCAGCGATAACAGCGGCGCGGCCTTGCGGGTGATCGTCGAGGATAACGGACCCGGTGTGCCGCAGGACGCGCTCGAAAACATCTTCGACCCGTTCTTCTCTACCAAGGAGCCGGGCAAAGGTCTGGGCCTCGGCCTGTCGATCAGCTTTAACATCGTGCGCGATTTTGACGGGCATCTCAATGTCGAGAACCGCCCCGAAGGCGGCGCGCGGTTCATCGTGACGTTGCAACAGGCCGATGCTGTTCAGGAGGCCGCAGAATGACGGGATGTCTATGTCAGCGGCTTGATTGGCAGGGGACTGCGATAATGCCTCGAACCAAAACACTGTCATCATCTCTGAAGGCCGCGAAATGAGTGACCCGCAAATCCTGCTCGTTGATGATGAAGAGGATGTCAGGCTGGCACAGGGACAGGCGTTGGAACTGGACGGTTTCGATGTCGCTGCATTCGCGCGGCCGGAGCGGGTGCTCGACCGTATAAACGCTGGCTTTGCGGGCGTGATTGTCTCCGACATCCGTATGTCACGCATGGATGGGATGCAGTTGCTGGCGGCGGTCCACGCTGTCGACGCGGGCATCCCCGTTATCCTGATGACCGGACATGGCGACATCGCCTTGGCGGTAGAGGCGATGCGTGAGGGGGCGTATGATTTCCTGGAAAAACCCTTCCCCGCCGCGCGTCTTGTCGCGAGTGTGCGCCGTGCGGCCGAGTATCGGCGGCTGACATTGGAAAACCGGTCCATCAAGCAGGAGTTGGACACCCAAGGCGAACTTGATCGCTTGCTGATCGGGCGTTCGACCGAGATGCGCGAGTTGGGCCGCTCCATCCGCGCCATCGCCGCCTCCGAAATTGACGTGATGATCCTTGGTGAGACCGGGACGGGCAAGGCGTTGGTCGCGCGGGCGATTCATGAACTGTCAGACCGCAGTAAGAAGCCGTTTATCGCCGTCAACCTCGCCGCCCTGCCCGAAGCAACACTGGATTCGGAGTTGTTCGGGCACGAGGCCGGAGCTTTCCCCGGCGCGTTACGCGCGCGCCACGGGCGGTTTGAACATGCGCGGGGCGGCACGTTGTTTCTTGATGAGGTCGGTTCCGCATCCCCCGCCGTGCAGGCAAAACTGCTGCGTGTGGTCGAGGAACGGACGATTGAGCGGCTCGGATCACAAGAGCCGATCCCCCTCGATGTGCGCTTTATCGCCTCCACCAATCGTCGGGTGGATCGGGATGCGGGTGCGGTGCGTGATGATTTGCTTTATCGCCTGTCAGTCGCCACGCTAACGATACCGCCCTTGCGTGAACGGCTCGACGATTTGCCCCGCCTGTTTCAACATCTTGTCGACCGCGCCGCGCACCGCCTGAGAAAAGAAACGCCCGACATCGGCGTCGCTCTCCTGACTGCACTTGCTGCCCATGACTGGCCCGGCAATGTGCGCGAGCTGCGCAATGTGGCGGAGCGGTTTGTCCTCGGCCTTGATTTGGGGCATGAGCCGTCTGAAACCTCAGGCACGTCGCTGGCCGAACAGGTCGAGAAGTTCGAGCGTACCGTCATCGCCGCCTCCCTCACCGCCCATAATGGCGAGTTGAAAGCCACCTACGAATCGCTCGGCTTGTCGCGAAAGACGTTGTACGAGAAAATGCAACGGCTTGGCCTGCGCCGCGAGGATTTCGCTGTCTCAGCCGAAAGCTGAACAGGCCGTTACCAAATCCGCCAATGCGATTGCGCCCGATGGGTGGCAAGCGACACATCTCCGACGTACCCTGCATTATTTTTACGAAACCGCAGGTTTAGGGGATTGCAATCCGGCCCCGAACACAGGCTTGTGATGCCCAGCCGCCCATCGGGGGCGGAATAATCAAAAACCGGGAGGATACTCCATGAAATTTCTCAAAACACTCGCCATCGCCTCACTGTCCGTGACGGCACTCAGCTCCGCCGCTCACGCCGCGTGCGATCCGGGCGAAACGGTCATCAAATTCAGCCACGTCACCAACACCGACAAGCACCCCAAGGGCATTGCCGCCACCCTGCTGGAGCAGCGCGTGAACGACGAGATGAACGGGAAAATGTGCATGGAAGTGTACCCGAACTCGTCGCTGTATGATGACAACAAAGTTCTCGAAGCCATGCTCAACGGTGACGTGCAGCTTGCCGCACCATCGCTGTCGAAATTCGAGAAATTCACGAAGCAATTCCGCATCTTCGATCTGCCGTTCATGTTCACCGACATCAACGCTGTGGACCGTTTCCAGGCCGGTCCAGCTGGCCGCGAAATGCTTTCCTCCATGACGCGTCGCGGCCTTCAGGGTCTGGCTTACTGGCACAACGGCATGAAGCAAATGTCCGCTTCGCGCCCTCTCGAAAAGCCGGAGGACGCGTCGGGCCTAAAGTTCCGTGTGCAGCCTTCTGACGTACTGGTCGCACAGTTCGAAGCGCTGGGCGCAAACCCGCAGAAAATGTCCTTCAAGGAAGTCTATGGCGGACTTCAGACCAAGGTCATCGACGGGCAGGAAAACACCTGGTCCAACATCTATGGCAAAAAGTTCTTCGAAGTGCAGGACGGTGTGACCGAAACCAACCACGGCATCATCGACTATCTTCTCGTCACCTCGACCGATTTCTGGGCCGGCCTGCCTGAAGATCAGCGCTTGCAGCTTGGTCAAATCATCTCTGAAGTCACTGGCGCGCGCAACGCCGCATCAACGGCAGTGAACGAAGAGAATAAGCAAGCGGTCATCAAGGCTGGCGGCACGGTTCGCACACTCACCTCCGAACAGCGCGCGGCATGGGTCGATGCGCTTAAGCCTGTATGGGAGCAATTTGAAGGCGACGTGCCTGCTGAATTGGTCGACGCGGCACAGGAAGCCAACAAAGGCTCGTAATACATAACTCAATACCCCTGTCCCGGCTCAAGGCCGGGGCAGGGGCACAATTAAAAAAATCGAAGGGCCGGAAAATCGGCCTCACCATCCTGGGGGGATGACATCATGGCTACGGCCACCGCGCGGGGCAAATCCGCGCTCGATCTCGTGGAGGAGACGCTGCTGGCGATCCTGCTTGGGCTTATGACACTGATAACATTCGCCAATGTCGTCGTGCGCTACGTTTTTGCATCCCAATGGTTCGCGCCCGTTACCGAGGCGCTGTCTCTGCCCACCAACATGCTCTGGGCGTTGGAGGCGACCGTCTATCTCTTCGCGTGGATGGTTCTGCTGGGGGCGTCTTACTGTGTTAAGATCAACGCCCATCTCGGTGTGGATGTGTTGGTTAAAGTCGTTGGCACGCGGGCCGCGCGAATTATGACAACGCTGGCCATCATCGCTTGTATTATCTTCGCCGTATTGTTGTTCGTGGGGGCATGGAACTACTGGGCGCCCTTCGCGAACATGGCCCCGGTCCCGAACCTCTACAGCACCTATATCGCTGAACCGCTGGGCCTGCCCATCGTCGAGAACCAATGGCGCGATCAGGCATGGTACGAGGTCAATGACGTACCGATGGGCGACTGGCTGCGCTTCCTTGAACCCATGATGAACGAGGGCGAGCGCTACACGTATATTCCGAAATTCATCCCCTATGCCGTGCTGCCGTTGAGCATGGGTCTGCTCGTCTTTCGTTTCACTGCCGCCGGAATACGCGTTTGGGGCGGCCGGCAAGACATGCTGATTGCCAGCCATGAAGCCGAGGATGAAATCGATGCCGCCGCCGCCCGCGCTGCGGGTGAGTCTACGCTGCGGGGAGCAAAATAATGGAAATCGCAATTCTCTTCGGCATGGTCATCACGCTACTGTTGATCGGAGTGCCCATCGCCGTCTCGCTCGGTCTGTCCTCGATCATATTCCTGTTCATCTATTCGGATGGCTCACTCGCCTCAATCGCCCAGACGCTGTTCTCGGCCTTTGACGGGCATTACACGCTTCTCGCCATCCCGTTTTTCATCCTCGCCAGCGCGTTTATGTCGACGGGTGGCGTGGCCAAGCGGATCATCAACTTCGCCATCGCTTCTGTGGGACATTTCAGGGGTGGCTTGGCTATTGCCAGCGTGTTTGCCTGTATGCTCTTCGCCGCGCTCTCAGGATCATCGCCCGCAACAGTGGTCGCCATCGGCTCCATCGTCATCGCCGGTATGCGGCAGGTCGGCTACACCAAGGAATTTGCTGCCGGGGTGATCTGTAACGCAGGTACGTTGGGCATCCTGATCCCCCCGTCCATTGTCATGGTTGTCTATGCCGCCGCAACCGATGTTTCCGTCGGCCGCATGTTTCTCGCCGGAGTGATCCCCGGATTGCTGGCCGGTTTGTTCCTGATGATCGGCATCTATATCGCCGCCACCATCAAGGGTATGCCGCGCGAACCGAAAGCAAGTTGGGGTGTCTGGGCCAAGACGATGGGCGAGGCGGGCTGGGGTCTGTTCCTGATCGTCATCATTCTGGGCGGCATCTACGGCGGTATCTTCACCCCGACCGAGGCCGCCGCCGTCGCCGCCGTCTACGCGTTCTTCATCGCCAATTTCGTCTATCGCGACATGGGGCCGCTGCATGTCGAGGGCGATGACACCCCGAACCGTCCTTTCCTCAGCCGCCCGTGGGCGATCCTGACGGTCTGGTTCCACCCCGACACGCGCAAGGTGCTGTTCGAGGCCGCAAAGCTGACGACGACACTGATGTTCATCATCGCCAACGCCCTGATCCTCAAGCACGTCCTGACCGAGGAACAACTGCCTCAGCAGATCGCCGCTATGATGCTCGAAGCGGGCTATGGGCCGATCATGTTCCTCGTGATGGTGAACATCCTGCTGCTTATCGGCGGACAGTTTATGGAGCCGTCAGGTCTGCTCATCATCGTCGCACCCCTCGTGTTCCCCATCGCGATGCAGCTGGGCATTGATCCGATTCATCTGGGCATCATCATGGTGGTAAATATGGAGATCGGAATGATAACGCCGCCCGTGGGGTTGAACCTGTTCGTCACGGCAGGGGTGGCCCGAATGTCGGTGATGGCCGTTGTAAAAGCCGCGCTTCCCTTCGTGTCGATCTTGTTCGTCTTCCTGATCCTCATCACGTATGTGCCGATAATCTCGACATGGTTGCCGACACTGATGATGGGACCGGAGATCGTCGACATCCGGTAGGATGCGATTGTGAAACGGCAGTAAAAAAACAGGCCGGACCGGATACCGGTTCGGCCTGTTTTTTATTTGGTGGAAGCGCCTTGCGACTCGGAAATCGCGAAGAAACAAAAGATTACAGCGTTGTTCGTTGATTCAAGAATTACGCACAACGCTATAGAATCGTTGCGATCGACTTCAATCAAACCGCGTCAGATTCCCGTCCGGCACTTCATCACGGCCCTTGCCGATCCGGCGGTCCCGCATCGCCAAAAGGCGCAGGCGCAGGGCGTTGATTTTAATAAAGCCCGCCGCGTCCTTTTGGTCATACGCGCCCTGATCGTCCTCAAAGGTCACGTGCTGCTCGGAATACAGGCTGTCCTCAGACCATCGGCCCACCACATCCGCACTGCCTTTATACAGCTTGATCCGCACCGTACCGTTGACCCGCTCCTGCGACTTGTCGATGGCGGCTTGCAGCATCTCACGTTCGGGGCTGAACCAGTAGCCGTTATAGATCAGCTCGGCGTATTGCGGCATCAACTGATCCTTCAGATGCGCCGCACCCCGGTCAAGCGTCAGCTGCTCGATCCCCCGGTGCGCCGCCAGCAGGACCGTGCCGCCGGGCGTCTCATAAATCCCGCGCGACTTCATCCCGACATAGCGCCCTTCGACCAGATCCAGCCGCCCGACCCCGTGCTTGCCGCCATATTCGTTCAGTTTTGTGAGGATTGTTGCGGGCGACATCGCCTCGCCGTTGATCGACACCGCATCGCCCTTGTCGAAGCCGACTTCGATATATTCGGGCGTGTCGGGTGCATCTTCGGGCGCAACAGTGCGCTGATAGACGTAATCGGGCGCTTCATCCGCCGGGTCTTCCAGCACCTTGCCCTCGGACGAGGTGTGCAACAGGTTCGCATCCACCGAAAACGGCGCTTCACCGCGCTTGTCTTTCGGGACGGGAACCTGATGCGCCTCTGCCCATTCGATCAGCTTGGTGCGCGAGGTCAAATCCCACTCCCGCCACGGCGCAATAACCTTGATGTCCGGGTTCAGCGCATAAGCGGCCAGCTCGAACCGTACCTGGTCATTACCTTTGCCTGTCGCCCCATGCGCAATCGCATCAGCACCTGTTTCTTCGGCAATTTCAACCAACCGCTTTGAGATCAGGGGCCGTGCGATGGATGTGCCGAGCAGGTAAAGCCCCTCATACACCGCATTCGCCCGGAACATCGGGAAGACGAAATCGCGGACGAATTCCTCGCGAATATCCTCGATAAAGATGTTCTCGTCCGCAAGACCCATCAGCTTGGCCTTCTCGCGCGCCGGTCCAAGCTCCTCGCCCTGTCCGAGGTCGGCTGTAAAGGTCACAACCTCGCAGCCGTATTCCTTTTGCAGCCATTTCAGGATGATCGAGGTATCAAGACCGCCTGAATAGGCGAGGACGACTTTCTTCGGCATGGATTTAGGCGTGGACATGAGGCGCTCCGCTGCGAGAGAAATATTAACGCCGGATAAGCCAAGTCTCCCGCGCCCCGTCAACCGATTTTCGCATATCCCCTTGCACAGCAAGCACAGACGCGCGATAAAGCGCGCGATGTGATCCACAGCTATGGTGTGCCATGACCGCGCGTATCTTCCAGCCCTCGAAAAGCTCCATGACATCCGGCATGGCGAAAGCAAGCGGTTGGAAGCTTGAGCTTAGCGCAGATGCCCCGCGTCCGGTCGATCCGCTGATGGGGTGGGTCGGGTCAAACGACACGTCAGCACAGGTTTCACTGACCTTTCCAACCAAAGAAGCCGCACTCGACTATGCGGCCAAACACGGTTATGCGGTGCAAGTTGAAGAACCTCAAAAACGCAAACACCGCCCGCGCGGCTACGGCGACAACTTCGCCTATGACCGCCGCGTTCCGTGGTCTCACTAAAGCGATTTCGACTTGGAAATCGTGCTAAAACAAGGATGTAGAGAGTTTTCGCGATCAATGATCGTGAAATGCTCTAGAGCGTTATCAAGGGCAATGGGTTCATTACCCGACTCGGAAAACGCGCCAAAACAAGAAGTTAGACTATCCGGATTGATCCTTATATCGTTCAGGATAGTCTAGTCCACCCAACGGTCCCGTAGCTCAACTGGATAGAGCAACTGACTTCTAATCAGTAGGTTCCAGGTTCGAATCCTGGCGGGATCGCCATTACTTCCATTTTTCTATTCCTTATCAGTTACTTACGTGATTTTTTGGCGAACCTTGTGGGGTGGTTCGCCAACTTCTGTTCGCCTTTCGAGCGTGATGGCATCATTCCGATTGCGGTATCTGCGAGCGCGGCCCTGTTCGCCGCTTTGGTGTATCGTTCCACTTCGGATAGGGTCTTGTGACCAGTTACAGCGGCAATCTGGTGCGGTGTTGCACCCGCATCTGCGAGTCGCGTTGCACATGCCTTCCGCAGCCCATGCGATGAACATTTTGGCAGCCTTGCCGCGTCACACCATTTTCTCATCTGGTTGCCCAAGCCGTTGCCGGATCGCGAGCGCCCTTGCCCTGTTTGCAGGAACGTGAACGCATCACGAGGCAAATCATTGAGAACTATCGCCAGATCAGGGTGCAGCGGAATATCAACACGCTGGCCCGTTTTCAGGCGTCGATATGAGATTCGCCCGTCCTCGACATTGCCCCAGCCCATTGCCACAGCATCAGAGCGCGCGGCTCCCGTGTAGAGCATAAGGGTCATTGCGGTGTGTGCGATAGAGCCATGAGGATGCACGGAATAGAACGCCTCAATTTCGGCTTCCGTCCAAGTGTGAAAGCCATCGCCATCGGTCACGAATTTCTTAATGTCGCGTGCGGGATTTGCTTCGATCATTTCCAGATCAACCGCATGGGCAAGCAGCTGGCGCATCATGCGCAGTGTGAAGTTTGCAGCGTTCGGCACTTCCGATTTTTCGGCCATCATCCCTATGATATGCAGCCGCCTAATCTTCGCCACGCGCTTGCAGCCGTGCGCTTTGCGGATGCGTTCAATGGTGTTCCGGTAAGTCATCGCTGTTGATGCGGCAAGCCCTTTGAAGGCTGGGGAACGGTAATAACTTACGATCAATGCGTTCATTGTGCCGGGCGCTGTACGAGCGGTTCCTACGCCTTCGCGTTGCGCGTTTTCTGCCGCTTGGTATCGTGTGACAAATTCGCCAGAGCCGTACACCTTGCCCAATTCCGCCGAACGGCCTTTATGCCGATACCGCCAGCGGCGGACGCCGTGACGGTCGGTATAGTGCGAAGCGTGAGGCCATGCGCGCCGTTTCATTTTGTGTCCCACTCATTCGGCCCGTCATCTTCGGGCGTTGTCGCAGTTCGCACGACAATGCGCCCATTCGGGTCGATTGAGAAACCCGCAACAGTTAAACCGGCCGAAATCGCGCCCTTGAGAGCGCGGGTCAAATCAGCCTGTGTGAATTTTGCGGGACGGTTTGCCATTACTCAGCTGTGCCACCCTCATCAGATCCGCGCATGTTGAGCGGGGTGAGGTATTCGTTGCCTTTTTCAACGTCGGGCAGGTTTTCCCAGCCACGAATCTCGTTTGTTGAGAGCCAACCCCATTCGCGCCCGATGCGGTAGGCGTCATATCGCGCCTTCAGATCGCCGCGCAGGAGGCCCGCAAGGTCATGCTCGATAAACATTGCCTTGCGGCTTCCAGCCGTCAGGAGCGCGGCACACATCGCTTGCTCGATACGCTTTGCCATCGGTGCAAGACAACGCACCACCAGCGCACGGCTTTCGCTTTCCACGTTGGAATATGTGCCGTGATCGAGAATACCCGCAACGGTCGGGGGAACGCCAAAGATACGGCAAATATCCAGATTGGTGAGTTTACGGCTTTCGAGAAATTCAGAATCCCGTGAATTGAACGACAGCGATTTGAAGTCCACGCCCCCGTCAAGCACATGGATGCCCGATGTTGAGGAGCGCGCCGCCAGCTTTGCCGCCAGCTTATCCAGAACCTCGGTTTTCTTGTCCGAGTTGATCGGGTTCGGAAAGATGAATGCGCCGTTCTGCCGGAACGCATTATCGGCCTGTGTGTTGGCTTGTTCGCCCTGCACCAGCGCCAGATTAAACGTATCGCTGGCAACCTGCACCCGTGACATGCCCATGACGCCATCACGGCCCAAGCGGTCACGCAAGTGCAGCATTTCCTCTTGCAGGTAAATGCGCAGCGCTCCCTTGTAATCGGTGACGCGATAACGCAAGCGCCCCGTGTCAAGGCGCTCAACCGTTACCATTGACGGGTCCAGCGGGTGCAGTTCACTCACCTGCCCCCGTGCATTCCAGACGATCCGCGCATAAGCATTGCCGGACACCATCAGCGACGCCACCAGATACTCACGCGCCTCAAAAGCCGTTTGCGTACCGTTCGCCATATCGTGCAGCACGGTATACAGCGGGTGATCGGTCGCACGATCGCGCCCGCCATTCGGGGAGCGGCGAAAGACTGGCAACGGCACACTCGCCAAAGAACCGGAGACGATGGAAATACAGGCGTGAGCGGTCGCAAGGCCGGATGCGCGCTGTGCATCGACGTAACCCCGCGCGCCGCCCTTATGGCCGAAAAACTCCGCAAGATACGGATCGGAGGAAGCCACGGTTTCCGCCGCGCGAGTCTCACGGCCAAGAATGCGATTCAGAATGCTCAACTGCCCAACTCCAAAATGCGCAAAACCCGCGCTGCGTGTGCGAGGTTCGGACAATCCGCAGCGAGCGAGCGGGCATTCACCACAGTGCCACCATACGCAGGCCATGCGCTCACGACGCTGATTTCATAGAGTTCAACGGCCCGCAATTCGCGCAAGCCGTTCTCGTTTGCCTCATCAACCGCCTTGAAGCCGAACGACATACCGCCCAAATCACCGCGCTCGGCAAGGGCAAGCACATCGCGGCCCGCTTGCGTATCCGGCAAATCCAGATCGAAGGCGAGGCCGCGTGTATCTTCCGACAAGCGCAGCGAGCCGCTACGGGTGCGGGCAAGAACGCGCGCCGCGTCGTGATCGACCAGCGCCAGAATATCGCTACGCTGTGACAGTGACGCCTTGAACGCGCCCGCTGTAATCACTTCACGCATCCCTCCGATGCGCGTCTCAACGCCGTAGAGCGCGGCATAGCCTTCCAGCCGCCGCCCCTTTGTTCGCAATTCAATTTCGTATCCGCGCCGTTCGGTCATGCCGTCGCCTCGCGATAGGGTGCGATCAGGCGATCAACACCGAAAGGAATATCGGAGACACTTGCGCCAATCGCTGTCGTCTCACGGTTCGCATAAAGATGCCCAGTCAGCAGCAACACCGCCGCCGTAATGGCAGCGGGGAAAGGGTCGGCGTCCATCTTGACGCCGACGCCCGCAAGATACCCCTCTGCCGCCGCGAGATACGCCGTCAACGTCGCATCGTCATAATCGCCAGCGATGCGAAGGTGTTCTTTCACGAGTGCAAGAGGGGTAATACTCATGGTCAGTCAATCTCCGCGTAGCGGAAGCCTTCGGGGTGACGCACGACCACATCAGCATCGAGGAAGGCGTGAAGCAGTGCGCCGCCCTTGCTGGCAACGTCCGAGTGATACGGGTTCATCAGCAGGTCAACACCGCTCCAATAGCCGATATAGAGCGACGCCCATTCACCATAGATCAGGGCGTTTTTGTCGGAACCTGTGCCAATGTCGCCGGGAACCTGTGTCGAGGATTCGACACGCTCACCGTGGAACAGTTCAGCCACCGGAATAACGCGCCCGTCACCATCTTTGATTTTACGCGCCGCTTTCATCACCGCCGGATTCGTCAGGAATGCCGCCGTGCCGCTCACATTGTCGGATTCAAGCGCCGCGATAAGATCGGCGGCAATGTCGGAATCGAGCGCGCCGCCCGTAACGCTGGTAACACCCGCATTAGCGAGAATGCCCGTTGGTTCATTTGTTCCGCCGCCGCGAATGGCAGCGCCATCAAGCGCCTGTGCAAGCAGATAGCCCAGATCGGTGCGTAAGATGTTTTCCAGCGCCTCGTTAGATTGCAGCATCATGCGGCGACTGACTTCATATTCCCCCGAAACTGTCTTCGGGGCCATGCTGGTTTTCTGAAACTTGGCATCGGAGCGGGTCGAGTCGGTATGCTCGGCAATCCAGCCGGACGTGCCGCTTTCTTTTAGCCGTGGCAGGTCGAGATTGCCCGTCAGGCCACGCAGGATCGTTGCCCCCATCGCCTCGGCCTTCAACATCGCGCGGCGGCGATCCGTCATGCTGGCGAGGTCGGTTGCAATCAGATTGGAGCCGGGACCAGCGCCGGGTGTGGTGGTTTTGAGCGCGCGGATTTCACCGCCAAGAATGATTTCGGTCGGGATCATCACGCCCCGCACCTCGGCACGGCCTTGCGAGAGTTCGGTGTGCATTTCGCCCTCAAGGCCCGTGAGTCGGTCGGAACCACTTTCACGCACGGCCTTTGCGAGCGAGTAGCTGCGCATATCACGGGAATACTCACCACCGTTTGCACTCTCGCCATTGACTTCATATCGCTCAAATTCAGCGAGTTTTTCCGCATCGGAAAGGCGGTTATTCAGCGCCCGCACTTCGCCGTCCAAAACGTCAAAGCGGGTGCGCTCATCATCCGCCAGATCGCGGTTCTCGCCTTTCGCTTTGTCACTCAAACCGCGCATTTCTAAGACTTTAGCCGCGCGGGTTTCTTTCAGTTCGTTGATTTTCATG
>CALDZQ010000138.1 GCA_937944035.1 uncultured Neomegalonema sp.
TTTGCCCGCCGTTGACGGGGGCGAGCGGGTGTCTCATATCATCCCCGCCACGCTGTCACTGCCGTGGGTCGGCGCGATGATCGACGCGCTGGAGGCGGAGCGGAAGGAAGACCTGAGCATGATGGTATTCGGGCCGGGTGAGGGTGTGACTTCGGTGTAAGGTGCGATGTGAAGGACTAGGGGATTTTTTTGACAAAACGAACCCAGTTAGATTTCTGTTTGGTGGATCAACTTATCTCGACATTTGAGTAATTTACGTCGGGTGGACGCTTTCCACGGCAGGGACTCAAATGTCTCGGTCGATCCACTAGTTTGCAAATCTGAAGTGCATTATATCGCCATCAAGGACGGTATAATCTTTTCCTTCAAGCCGCATCTTACCCGCATCTTTCGCGCCCTGCTCACCGTTATGAGCAAGGAAATCGTCATATGCGGTTGTTTCGGCACGGATAAAGCCCTTTTCAAAATCGGTATGGATCACACCCGCCGCCTGCGGTGCGCGATACCCGGCAGGAATGGTCCATGCCCGCGCCTCTTTCGGCCCGGCGGTGAAATATGTGATGAGATGAAGCAATCCGTAACCCGCACGGATCAAGCGGTCCAGGCCGGACTCGCCCATGCCCAGCTCCTCCATGAACATCGTCGCCTCTTCGTCTTCGAGCTGTGCGATTTCGGATTCGATGGCCGCGCTGATGACCACATGGGCAGCCCCCTGAGCGGCCGCCATTTCCGCCACCTTGGCAGAGAGCGCATTGCCCGCGCCCGCGCTGGCCTCGTCAACGTTGCTGACGTAAAGAATCGGTTTTGATGTCATAAGTTGCAGCATCCGGAACGCCTTGGCGTCTTCAGGATCGACCTCCAACTCACGGGCGGGCCTGCCGTTTTCGAGCAGCACTTTGACCGCTTCCATCAACTCTGATGCTTTGGCCGCTTCCTTGTCGCCGCCCCGGATCTTTTTAACATTGGCGCTCAAGCGCTTCTCGATACTGTCGAGATCGGCGAGCATCAATTCGGTATCAATCGTCTCGGCGTCATCGACGGGATTGACGCGGCCTTCGACATGCGTGACATCGTCATCTTCAAAGCAGCGCAACACATGCGCCACCGCGTCTACTTCGCGGATATTGGCCAGAAACTGGTTGCCCAGCCCCTCCCCCTTCGACGCGCCTTTAACCAAACCGGCGATGTCCACAAAGGTCATACGGGTGGGGATAATCTGTTTCGATCCGGCAATCCGGGCAATGTCATCGAGGCGCGGATCGGGGACGGACACTTCACCCACATTCGGCTCAATCGTGCAGAACGGGAAGTTAGCGGCCTGCGCCTGCGCCGTGCGCGTCAGCGCGTTGAACAGCGTGGACTTTCCGACATTGGGCAAACCGACGATGCCAACCTTGAACCCCATGAGACGCTTCCTTGAATCTTGTTACCAGCGTCAGGCGTCTCGCAGGATGGGCGCGGAATGTCAATTCTTGCGGCCGCATCGCGGCGAAAGACGGTAAAATTTCGCGAAACCCCGCCCTAGCCGGGGACACGCGCTTCTTCGACCTGCAAGAGATCGCAAACCGGCGTCCGCGCTCCCCGGCCTCCGATGCCGATCTCGGCGGCAATGCTGAACAGGCGCACCGCGTCCCAGAGGTTGCGGCGCTCTGCGACAGGGCGCAACTCGTCCGATAGCGTGAGAATATCGCTCGGCGCGCGGGTCTCCAGAAAACATAACCCCTGCTCAAGCCGCAACTCGCTCAACGTCCACTCCCGCTGCGCAGCACCTGTGAGGGTTGAGAAAGCACCCACCAAAGTGTCACGCAAGTGCTGTACAGAAGCCCGGCTGAGATCAGGTTCACCCAGTAACGTGTTCAAAGAATCGAACAGACCAACGCGCGCTTGCAGCATCGACTCGGTCACGAACAGGTCGGTATCAGGATCAGAGACGATGATGGGGTCCGCCGAGAATATCTCGCGCACGCGCTCATCGGCAGGGGCGCGTTTGCGCAGTTCAATCAGGATGTCTGCCCGCATACTCGCCGCCAGGATCGGGTCATCCGGCTTTTGCACATTCAAGATGGCGTCCGCTTCAGTCTGGGCGCGCTTGGCTTGCGGCCTCAAGCCGCCGGCACGGGCTTTTTTCGTCCTGTACGCCGCGCCGGCGATCCACAAGACAACTGCCTGCATACGCTGCTGATCGCTCATCGCCGCGAAGTTATCAGGTTTGAAATTTCCACCGCCAAACATGGCGCTCGTGCGCCCGACCAGCGAAGTTTTTTCCGTCTCCAGCATCATACCGCCCCTATCTCAGCCGTTCGGATAAACGTTAAGATAGTGTAAATGCAGGTTTTAGACCACCCTAAGTGTTAACGCCCGAAAAGACCTTTCAGCTTGTCAAAGGCACTGCCGCCTTCAGGCGCGGCGGCTGCTACAGGTTTAGGGGGTTGATCGGGTTTGTGTGGCTTAGGCGGTTTGGCTTTTGCCGCTGGCATATCACCTTGCATTTCGAGGGCCACATCGCTTTGAAAGCGGGCGGTATCGTCCTGCACCAGCCGGGGTGACGCGGCGGCCATCGCGGCGAGCATCGATTCAAGCCAGCCGCGTTCCGCCTTCGCAAAATCGTTCAGCACATAACCGCTGACTTTGGATTTGTCGCCGGGATGGCCGATGCCAAGACGGGCGCGGCGGTAATCAGGCCCGATATGCGCGTGGATTGAGCGCAAACCATTATGTCCAGCATGGCCACCCGCTTTCTTCATGCGCAGTTTTCCGGGCGCGAGATCAAGTTCGTCGTGGAAGACAATCACATCATCGGGCGTCAGTTTGTAGAACCGCATCACCTCACCGACCGCACGGCCCGATTCGTTCATATAAGTCATGGGCTTAAGCGCCAGCACTTTTTCACTGCCGATACGCCCCTCACGCAGCACGCCCTGAAATTTTTTCTGCTCCGGGCCGAAACTATGACGGTCCGCAATCTCATCCACAGCCATGAAGCCGATATTGTGCCGATTGCGGGCGTATTTATCCCCCGGATTGCCCAGTCCCACCAGCAACAGCATCTTTTTTCTCCGTCCGTTTCATAGCCGCAATCCCTTGAGTGTCATTCAAAGGCCGTATTGCAATGACGATTTATTACAGGAAAATATTCCACCGATCACGCTTCATCACATAGGGACGGGATTTGGTACTTTGTAAGGGTAGTGCGCTATAGTTTGTTCCATGAGTACCGAAGACACCCACGCGCGAGAGCCGCGCAATCATGTTTTCATCGTCGATGGCACGTTGAGCCGGGTCGGGGAAGAAGACTGCATGACCCATGCGGGACGGTTGTACCGGATGATTGAGAGCGGCACATCCACTGCCCGCCAGAGCATAGGCTACAGCCGGGGCGTTCAAGGCGAGGGTTTGCAGAAATGGCTCAGCGCCGCCGTCGGCATGGGCATCAACGAAGCGATCATCCAAGGCTATGCGACACTGGCCAGTCGCTATCACCCCGGCGACCGGATTTTTCTGTTCGGCTACAGCAGGGGCGCGTATGCCGTGCGTTCGATTGCCGGGTTGATCGAGCATGTCGGCTTGCTGCGCGCCAATGAAGCCACGGAAAGGCGGGTACAGCGCGCATTCCGGCATTATACGAATGGTGAGCGGACGCCGTCGATGCAGGCGTTCCGCGAGCAGCATTGTCACACGAAAGTCGAGATCACCTGCATTGGCGCTTGGGACACGGTGAAATCTCTCGGCCTGCCCGTACCGGGCTTGTCACGCTTCTTTCCGATGGCCACAGATTTTCACGACCATGCGCTCGGCTCAAACGTTAAATCCGCCTTTCACGCCCTTGCGGCGGACGAGGACCGCAACGCCTATGAGCCGATCCTTTGGGAGTGCCACCCGAAATGGCGCGGGCAGCTTGAGCAGGCTTGGTTCCCCGGCGCTCATGCGGATATCGGCGGTGACTATGGCGATGTCCGCGATGCGAAACCGCTGAGCACACTCAGTTTTGTCTGGATGCTGGAACGCGCTGAAAAGCAGGGTTTACTTCTGCCCGATGGCTGGCGGGACGGGTTCAACTGCGACCCGGCAGCGCCACAGGTCGGTTCCCGTCGGGGCATCAACCGCCTGTTCCTGATCCGCCGCCCGCGCACGGCTACGCTGGGACAGCACGGCGAGCGCGCTCATCCGAGCATTGCGGCACGCATGGATGCCGTGCCCGACTATGCCCCCCGCGCAAAAGGGCTGACCGAGAAAGCCGAGAATACGGCCTACGCATTGGCAAATGGCGGCGCGTCGGCGGCACGGTAATACCAACGGCCTTAAATACTGACCGTTACCATTTTTCCCTTCCCCGCACTCCGATGCGGAGTCTTTCTCAGCGAAGCACTCTCGCCCACCAGACCCGCATCGGAGTGCGGGGAAGGGAATTTTTTTAGAGCGCTATCAAGGGCAATGGGTTCATTGCCCGACTCGGAAAACGCGCCAAAACAAGAAGTTAGACTATCCCGGAATGATCCTTATATCGTTCAGGATGGTCTAAGAGTCAGCACCAAAGGCCGTTAAGCGATTTCAAGCAAAGTGGACACTTTGCGACTCGGAAATCGCGCAGAAACAAAAGATTACAGCGTTGTGCGTGATTCAGGAATTACGCACAACGCTGTAGTATAAACCTACACAATCAGAACCGCCCTGAAATCATTCACATTTGTCAAAGTCGGTCCGGTGATAATCTGATCGCCCAGCGCCTCGAAAAAACTGTGCGCGTCATTCGTGGCGAGCATCGCATTCGCATCCAAACCCGCCGCAGCCGCCCGTGCCAGCGTATCCGGCGTAATCAGCGCCCCGGCGATTTCTTCCGCCCCGTCCACACCATCCGTGTCTCCCGCAAT
>CALDZQ010000139.1 GCA_937944035.1 uncultured Neomegalonema sp.
CCCATTTCCTTGAGCAGCGCCTTCAGATCAAGCGCGGGGTTCGCCGTTTGCGAATCAACCCAGATGCGAATGTCCTTCAGAATCGAGGTATGGCGCGCCTGACGCAAATCTGCGGATCGGGTCAGCAGAATCGGATCACCACTGCGGGGCACGACCATGCATTGGAAAAAGCAAAACCCGAACGTGTCATATCCGGTCAGCCAATAGTGGCTTTCGGGCGCGAACAGCAGCATCCCGTCAAGATCCTGCGCATCCATCGCGGCGCGGGTTTTGGCAAGACGCTCGGCGAATTCGCCCTTTGAAAAATGTGGCATCGATTCCTCCCCGTTTGGTTTTGCTAGGAGTATAGATCTGTGTGGATAAATGTGAGCCAGAAATTTGGGTCACGCTTCCGAATGCTATCGATCTTACGGGAAGGTTGACTTTAAGGTCTATATCTTAAACGTCACGTTGACATTGTATTATTTAGAATACATCAGAAATAAAGTTATTCATACCAAAGTTAATATCAGCGTCATGCACGTGTTCATTGATCATCTTGGATTGGATGCAGGTGGAAATATGTATAATGTCACTTAAACTCATCTTTATCTCGCTATGAGAGATTCCATACATCATTTCATTGAGGCATCCGCAACGAAATTGATCAACAGGGTAGCTTGAATATATTTTTTCAATTGTTTTGCATCTCCAAATGCTCTCCGCCCAAAATAACTTGTATTTACTTAACTTATAAAATGCATATCTATAGTAACCACTTAACTGTTTGTCATAGAGCTTTTCTCTGAAGAATTTTTGCTTTCCAGATAGATAATCGTATCTAGTGCGTATTATTTTAATGTATGCGTTAGGATATTCAAGATCTAAGCTATTTGAAAATTCTATATTCTTATGTGGTGATTTGTGGTATTTTGATCGGTACTCTTCGATAGTCATCATATTTAAGTGTGAGCAAAGATCTTTAAAGTTAAAAATTTTTAATACCTCTTCACCTTCACCAACTTTAGCAAAAAATGCTCCAGCAGCAGCTCCTGCAAGTGCCGCAACAGAAGGGTTTTCTGTCAAAGGTTGTGGCTTATGTTTTAAGTGATTTTCGATCGATCTTTTTGAAGCAAATATAACGTCAGTTCCAAAATTATTTACAATTTTTATCTCGATTGATTTATTAGCGATACCTTGAAGTACTTTCTTCTTGCTTCCATTTTGCTGAATGTATTGGTCTAACGGTATCCAATCATCGGACGACGGTGTTGAACTCATTGCATCCTCTTACACGAAACGTTCCCTCAAGCAATCTATGGGCAATTGTAAAAAGTGCAAGTTTTCTGGCTGCATTCTTATGTGTAACGCCGTCGAGACAAAAAAAGGGCGGCGTGGATTTCTCCATGCCGCCAAGTTTATCATCAACAAACATTGCTGTTTGGTCGTCTGGGAGGCTCTGGCGGTGTTGACCGCCAGAGAACTTGTTAGAAGTTGCCGAAGCTGCCGTGGCCGTAAGCGGGGCCGCCGAAGCCGATTGGCAGAGCGTGCTGAAGCATTGGCAGGCTCGCGCTTGGCAGGTATGCACCGGCCGCACCGAAGTCAGGACGCGGGGGCAGGGCGTAGCCGCCACCATTCCAACCGGCGAACTCCGCATTGTGGGTTGCCACTTCAACACCGCCGTCGAGGGCGCGCATACTGGCGGCGATGATCTCGATCTCTTTGTCGTCAAGCTTACCGTCCTTGCGGGATTCGGTCAGCTTGTTCGAGATCTTCTGGATCTTCTGGCGCAGTGTAGCGGCTTCGTTGGCAGAGATGCGGCGGGCGTTTTCACCGTCGGCGATGCTTGCGGACAGCTTTTCAATCCGGTCTGAGATTTGCTCAAACGCGCTCTTGCCGTGGTGTTTGCCGTGATGCTTGCTCTTGTGGTGTGCGGCATGGGGAGCCTGATGCCCTAGAGCGCAGCAACCTTGACCGAGGCCGCCCGCACCAAAACCACCCGCGCCAAAACCATGTCCGCCCAAGCCATGTCCGCCCAAACCGTGTCCGCCGAAGCCGGAACCCAACAGGGATGCGGGGTTAAGACCGGGGATCGACTGGCTGGAACCGAAATACTCGTATCCGCCATTCGTGCTCCACCCTGCACCGGGAGCGGCGCATGTGGTTTGCGGCACAACACAGCCACGCGGGGCCGGACGCACGGTGTAGACAGGAGCCTGACGTACCGGGCGGTCGATATAGACAGGGCGATCCACAGGAACCGGACGATCTACAGGAACGGGCACACGAACCGTGCGGTTCACATAAATTGGACGGTCAACCGGAACCGGACGATCCACATGCACGGGCACTTTTACATGCACAGGGTATGGACGCGGCACAGCGACAGGAACCCGGCGCTCGACATAGACGGGACGGTCAACAGGAACGCGCTTTTCGATATAAACAGGGCGATCCACCGGAACCGGAACCCGCTGAATGACGCGCACAGGAACCGGCACACGTTTTTCAACATAAACAGGGCGATCAACCGGAACCGGACGGTCCACAGGCACACGCACCGTGCGGTTCACGTAAACAGGACGGTCCACATAGTACGGGCGGTTGACATAGACTTTACGCTCAATCGGGCGCTCGACGATCACTTTGCGCTCGACGGGGCGATCCACGTAAACCTTGCGCTCTACAGGACGGTCAACAAAGACCTTCTTCTCGACAACCCGGTCACGGTATTCGATGCGCGGTGGCGTGTGAATGATCTGCGGCGCGGGCTGTGTGTAAACAGGTGCGGGCTGCACGTAGGTCTTTTGCGCACACGGGCTGATGCCACAAGGCGAGGAGCCATGCGGATGCGGGTGTGCCACGCGGCCATGCGGGTGAGGATGCGGGCCAAGGGCAGGCGCGGTATAGGCGCTCTGGCTCGTGCCGACATAGGATGTTGGCGCCGTGTACGACTCGATCGTGTCGGTTGACTGTGCCGTCGCGATGGGAGGCGAGGTGTAGTCAATGGTCGGCTGTGCGGGCGCCGTGTACTCGTATTGCTGCGCGGGTGCGGCCGGAGCCGTGTACTCGTACTGCTGTGCGGGTGCGGTGGGCGTTGTGTATTCATACTGCGGTGCGGCTTCTGCCGGGGCTGCCGTCGATGCGGTCAGATCGGTCCACACAGGCGTTGCCGATGCTTGCGGCAGGCTTGGGGTGATCCACTGTTCGTAGGAGGCTTCATCTCCGGGGCCGGATGCGAAAACGGCAGTCGCGCCAACAGCACTGGCGAGCCCGACCATCAACGCAAACGACGATGTCTTTCTCAAAAACGTATCCATAGCTCGATCCTCATGTTGCCAGGAAGGGATCGTTACACCGCCCCTTCGCTTACATTCAACATTAAGAAAAATTTTCAAGTATGCAATATAATTCGTCTTTTCGCGTTTGGGCGATGTTTTTGAGTGACGCTCTATCCGTATTCTTCCATTTTTTTCGGTGGTTATCCCGTGGTTAACTATCGTGTGAAGAATTCGCGGCAGGCATCAGAAATTAATAAATAATATACTTTTCATCGAAACGAGTTCGCAAAATCACCGACTCAGCCGTTATTCAACGTAGCGCTTGCGATAGACTCGCGTGCGGGCCATACCCTGCTTAGATTTGCCCCTGAACAAGTTTTGCCCGCGCCCTCCTGCGGGATGCACCGCATAGTATTGAGACACGATCATGGCCGACGCCCCAGAGACAAACGCACCCGATTACCGCGACACGCTCTTCCTGCCGAAAACCGAGTTTCCGATGCGGGCCGGATTGCCGAAGCGCGAACCCGACTGGCTGGCGCATTGGGACAAGATTGATCTCTATAACAAGCAGCGCGAGATTGCCGCCGGACGCGAGACTTACGAGCTGCATGACGGCCCGCCCTACGCGAATGGCAGCCTGCATATCGGCCATGCTCTCAATAAGATACTGAAGGACGTTGTCGTCCGCTCGCATCAGATGATGGGCTTCAACAGCCGCTATGTGCCCGGCTGGGACTGTCACGGTCTGCCCATCGAGTGGAAGATCGAGGAGAAGTATCGCAAGAAGGGCAAGAACAAGGATGATGTGCCCGTCAACGAGCTGCGCCGCGAGTGCCGTGAATTCGCGGGCGAGTGGATCGAGTTGCAAAAGCAGGAATTCAAGCGGCTGGGCGTTGTTGGCGATTGGGATCACCACTACGAAACCATGAGCTTTCAGGCGGAAGCCGTTATTGCGGAAGAGTTTTTGAAGTTCGTCGAGAACGGCAC
>CALDZQ010000140.1 GCA_937944035.1 uncultured Neomegalonema sp.
GCGGCTGTGCAAGCGGATGCTGGCGCTGCAAAATGCGCTGGGTGATCTGCCCAAACAGGCGCGGCGGCTGGCGCGGATGGAGGCGAAGCGGCAAGCGGCGCGCAGCGAATCCGGTAAGTATATCAGGGCGATGCGGCCGGGAAAACCGCCCGGTCATCGGGACCGCTGGACTCACCCGATTGATGATGTGCTGCGCGATTGTCATGCGCTGGCGCTTTACGTGCTGCATCCGCCGGATACGTGATGCGAGTCACTGATTTATGTGTTTGAGAACTCCCCCTGCGCGGCGGGCGGGAGGCATTTTGGTGTGCGTGTTACACACCCAGCCGATCGCGCAGACCGTACCACCAAGAGCCGATTGTCGAGTATTGCGCCCCGAACGTGCGGCCTCCGGGGAACGGGAGCCAGCGCATTGATGCGAAAACGTCGAAGCGGGTCAGATCGCCGTGGATGGCTTCGGACAGAATTTTGCCGAACAGATGCGATCCGGTAACGCCGTGCCCGCTGTACCCGTGGGCGAAATAAACGCCGTCCTCCAGCCGCCCCATTTGCGGTACGCGACTGAAAGATAACGCAAAATTTCCGCTCCACGCGTAATCGAGCTTCACGCCTTTCAACTGCGGGAAGACTTTTTCGAGATTGGGCAGCAGTTTGGCGCGGATGTCGGACGGATCGGTCCCGCCATAGATCGAACCGCCGCCGAACAGCAGGCGCTTGTCGGCGGAAAGGCGAAAGTAATCAAGGATATAGCGGGCATCCTCAACACAAATATCTGTCGGCAGAAGCTCATCAGCCCGCGCGCCGAGCGGTTCGGTGGCGACGATCTGGGTCGAGACGGGCATGACCCGCGCGGTGAGGGCCGGAACGGTCTTGCCGAGATAGGCATTGCCGCAGAGAACCACGGTTTTGCAGCGCAGAACGCCATGCTCCGTGTGCAGATTAGTGCCTTCCTGCCGCAGAAGTGCGGTGTTCTCAAAGATCGTTCCGCCAAGGCTTTCAACAACTGCCGCCTCGCCGAGGGCGAGGTTGAGGGGGTGCAGATGCGCGCCGGAATGGTCGATCATGCCGCCGTGATAGACATCGCTGGCGACGTGTTTTTTAATGCCTTCAGCGTCAATCAACTCATGGTCATCCATGCCATGCGTGCGCCAAAGTGCTTGTTTTTGCTCGAATTCTTTCATGTGCTTGGCGGTATAGGCGGTGAAGAGGTTGCCCTCCTTCAGGTCGCATTGGATTGCGTAATCCTTGATAATCCGGCGGATCGTGCGGTTGCCTTCCTGGACCATGCCGCCGACGAAAGCCGCGCGATCCCTGCCGAAATTGCTCTCGATCTTCTCCAGGCTGGCGTTGAGGCCGTTGACGATCTGCCCGCCATTGCGCCCCGACGCGCCCCATCCGACCTTGCCCGCCTCGATAATGGCGACTTTGTAGCCCTGCTCGGCCAGATGCAAAGCGGTGGAAAGACCGGAATATCCGGCCCCGACAACACCGATGTCAACGCTGACCTCGCCTTGTAAAGCGGGGCGTTCGGGGGCGGGATTGGCGCTGGCGGCGTAGTAGCTGGGCGGGTAGCTGGTTGTCATAGGGCGCTCACGGTGCGTTGCGGCTGGGGTGGATGATTTGCCGGATGATGATGTCATTTCCCAGAACGCTGTAAACGATCCGGTAGCGGTAGCGCAGGGATAGTTTGACGCGGGCTTCGCGATCCGGGATTTTTCGGCCCAAGTTGGGGAAATCTTTCAGCAGAACAAGCGCTTCGTCAATATCGGCCAGTACATTTGTAACACCTGTTGTGCTGCGTTCGCTCAGATAAGATTCGATTTGAAGTAAATCGTCCAACGCGCCGCGTCTAAAGGCGAGATTGTATGCCATTACGCGCGAATATCTTTTTGATTTCATTCATAGAAGCGTCTTGGCTGTCTTCCCGAATACGGCGATCAAGCTCGTCCAGTTCGCGGGGATTCAACATGCCGTCGCTGCCGGATTCCGCGATTGAGGCGTCGATGATGCGGGCAAGCGATTCCTGCATACCGTCATCGAGGCCGGTATGGGCCTGCGCCAGTGTTTCAAGCGATGTTTTGAGCCGTGCGTTCATACCTAGAAACGTACCATAAATAGGGGTTTGAGGCAATTCGTTACAGCTTTCTCAAATATGTCCGGTACTCGACATCGGAGATTTGGGCGGCGATGCGGGCGATTTCGGAGCGGCGGACCTCTGTGTAGGCGGTGGTGTACGCCTCGCCGAATATGCGGGTTGAGACGGCAGACGCCTCGAATTCCTCGACCGCCGATTGCCAGTCGTGGTGGAGGCGCGGGCCTCGGCCGCCCTCATCGACGCGGGGTCCGGGGTCCGGGGCGTCCTCCAGACCGATCAGGATGCCGCCCAAAATGCCCGCAATGGCGAGATACGGGTTCACATCAGCCCCGCAAATGCGGTGCTCAAGCCGTGCGCCGGGGCCGCTGCTTTCGGGAATACGGACCGAGACACCGCGATGATCCAGCCCCCAGCTTGCGAACATCGGCGCGTAGGAGCCGGGCTGGAAACGGCGGTAGGAGTTGGCGTGAGGGGCGAAAATCGCTTGTAACGGGCGCATTGTGTGCAGGATTCCGCCAATGGCATCGCGCAGTTTCGGGGCGATTTCTTCACTGCCACCGCCGCCATCGAAAATATTGTGGCCTTGTGCATCCAGTAAGCTGACATGGGCGTGCATCCCGCTGCCCGCGTGGCTGCCGCCGTAGGGTTTGGCCATGAACGTCGCGCCCAGCCCGTGTTTGCGGGCGCACCCGCGCACAAGCCGCTTGAACAGGATCGACTGATCGGCCATCGCGAGGGCGTCGTCTGTGTGGTGGAAATTGATCTCGAACTGGCCGGGACCGAATTCGGCGATCAGCACGTCGGCGGCGATGCTCTGTTCGGCGCACAAATGCTGGATTTCGGAGAGACAGGGTTCGAGGGAAGATACCGCGCTGAGGTCGTAAACCTGCGATCCCTCCAGCCCTTTCGGCGGGGTCGGCCCGTCACCCGGCTCGCCCGGTGCGTAGAGGTAGAATTCCAACTCGGTTGCGACGACGGCGGTAAGGCCGTGCGCGGCGAGTTTGTCCACGACGGCGGCCAGCCGTGTGCGCGGATCGTAGACGCATGGCTCGCCTGTGGGGGTGGTCATGGTCATCAGGACTTGCGCGGCGGGGATGGTGGACCAGCCTTTGCGGGCCAGCGTGCCGGGGATGGGCCATGCGAAGCCGTCTGGGTCTCCGGTGGCGAGGGCCAGCCCGGTTTCGTCCACGTCATCGCCAGCAATATCAAGGGCATAGGTGGACATGGGCAGGCGGACCTTGCCGGCGGCAAGCTTATCGGCGGCGTCGGGGGAATACCACTTTCCACGCATGACGCCGTTCATATCGGGGAACAGCAACTCGATCCGCTCAACATCGGGGTTTGCGGTTAGAAAGGCGTCGATTTCGGCCTTTGACAGGGTAGGGCGCATCATGTCTCCGAACGGCTGATCTCCGCCCGCTTTCCAGCGAGAGAAGCGATGATGACGCCCAGGCTGACGATGGCAATCATGATCGTCGAGAGCGCGTTGATCTCTGGCGTTACACCCAAACGGACCGAGCTGTAAATCTTCATCGGCAAGGTCGTGGCGCCGGGGCCGGAGGTGAAGGAGGCAATCACCAGATCATCAAGCGAGAGGGTGAATGCCAGCAGCCACGCGGCGATGATTGCCGGGGCGATGACGGGCAAAGTGACGCTGAAGAAGGCTTGTACAGGGGTGCAACCGAGGTCGCAGGCGGCTTCCTCCAGCGACGAGTCGAAACTGACCAAGCGCGAGGAAACGACGACCGAG
>CALDZQ010000141.1 GCA_937944035.1 uncultured Neomegalonema sp.
AAGCGGACGCTGGCGGAAGCGGTTGAGGGGGCGGATCTGTTCCTCGGCCTGTCGGCCCCCGGCATCCTGACACCCGCGATGCTGATGACGATGAACGAAAAGCCCATCATCTTCGCGATGGCAAATCCCGATCCCGAAATCTCGCCCGAAGAAGCCCGCGAGGCGCGGCCCGACGCGATCATTGCAACGGGACGTTCGGATTATCCCAACCAGGTCAATAACGTGCTGGGCTTTCCCTATATCTTTCGGGGAGCCTTGGATGTGCGGGCGCGGACGATCAATGACGAGATGAAAATCGCGGCCGCACGCGCGATTGCGCAACTGGCCCGTCAGGATGTGCATGATGATGTGGCGACCGCTTATGGCCGAAAGCTGCGCTACGGCCCCGAATACATCATCCCCGCCCCGTTCGACCCGCGCCTGATCCATCAGGTTCCGGTGGCCGTGGCGCAAGCGGCGATGAATTCCGGTGTCGCACGCAAACCGATTATCGACTTGCGCAGCTATGAACAAAGCCTGATGGCCCGCCTCGACCCGACTGTAAGTATGCTGCAACGACTGCATGACCGCGTGCGCACTGTGCCCAAGCGCGTTGTGTTTGCCGAGGGCGAGGACGAGCGGGTGATCCGCGCGGCGATCTCGTACACCCGCAGCGGGCTGGGCGAGGCGATCCTGATCGGACGGATGTCTAAGGTTGAGGAAACCGTACAAAAGCAGGGGATCGAGGGGCTGGGCGAACTGACCATCATCAACGCCGCCCTCTCGCCGCGCGTTGCCGATTACACGGCGCATCTTTACCGCTCGCTGCAACGGCGCGGGCGGCTGCACCGGGACTGTGAGCGGATGGTGCAGCAGGACCGGAATGTCTTTGCCGCGCTGATGATTGAGATGGGGGATGCGGATGCGATGATCTCCGGCGTGACGCGCAAATCTTCAGCGGTGCTCGAAGATGTGCGGCTGGTGCTGGACCCGGACCACAAGCGCCATCTGATCGGTGTGACCGCTGTGCTGGCACGGGGGCGCACTGTGCTGGTCGCCGATACGATGGTGCATGAAATGCCCGAAGCCGAGGAGTTGGCCAATATCGCCGAAGCCGCAGCGGGGGCGGCGCGCAAACTGGGGCTGGAGCCGCGCGTGGCGATGACCTCGTATTCGACATTCGGGTATCCGGAATCCGAACGCTCGGACAATCTGCGTGACGCGGTGCGTATTCTGGAGAGGCGCGGGGTGGATTTCGAGTTTGACGGTGAGATGGCCGCTGACATCGCGCTCAACAGCGAGGCCATGAAAACCTATCCGTTCTGCCGCCTGTCCGGCCCCGCCAATGTGCTGGTTATGCCGGCCAGACACTCGGCCAGCATCTCGACCAAAATGCTGCGAGAGTTGGGTGGCTCGACCCTGATCGGCCCGATCCTTGTGGGGATGGAGCAGCCTGTTCAGATATGTTCAATGGGGTCGGGGGTCTCGGACATCGCCAATATGGCGGTCTTCGCAGCGGGAGCGTTCTGAGCGGGGCTGACCTAATCAAAAAAAGGCTCCCCCGGTGAAGGGGAGCCAAGTAAGGAACAGGTCGTCATAGTAACGTCTTCAGTCAGGTCGCACGTTTGACCAGGCTGATAATAAACAACAGAATTACCGCACCAATCGTTGCGCTGATAATCTGGCCCACAAGGCCACCACCGAACATGCCGCCCAGTACAAACCCGGCGATAACCGCGCCGATAATACCGACAATGATATTGCCGATGATGCCGAATCCGGCTCCCTTCATCAGAAGACCGGCCAGCCAGCCAGCGACCGCGCCGATAGCGAGCATGATAATAAGTGCTACAGGATCCATAACGAAACTCCTTCACATTAACGATTCAGTAACCGTAATTTGAAGATTGCGAGGATCGTGCCAGCGAAAAACTGTTTGTTTTCGATGTGATTCCGACAAAATCGACGTTCTGAAAGGCATTTTTTGTCGCATATTGCGAAACTAACGGCCAAAAAGATCGCCAATAGGGTGTTTCAATCATCCCCACAGAGCGCAAAAACTCATTTGCGGCGAAAATATCCCATAAATGGAGCAAACAATTCGCTGAATTAACAAGAAAGCGCTGCATTCGCCTGTAAGTATGGCATCATCAGATTGGATTCAGAGGAGAGCATTATGAAACCGATTAATACGACCAAACGCTTCGCATTAGCTTTATTGAGCTGCACGGCCCTGTCCGCCCTGAGTTCAGCCGCCTCTGCGCAGACGACCTATCAGAACGGCTATTATACGCAGCAACAGACAACAACGCAGACTTATACGGCACAGCCTTCGCAGACATACACCCAGCCTGCGCCCGCGTATCTGCCACAGCCTTATGTCGCACCGACCCCAAACTATGGAACGACGACGGCACAGTCGAACACCACCGTCTACGGCACGGCTCAACAACCTGCGCCAGCATACACGACGCCACAGCCGCAGGTCACATACGGGAACGGATCGTCTTTTGGTTCGATCGCAGCACCCGTGCAGCCGAATTACGGGACGACCACCTATGGCACACCGACTTACGTGCAACCGAAACCGTATGTTCATCCGCAAGCACCGACGGTAACTTATCAGCAGCCCGCACAGACGGACTATGCAACGCCGACTTATTTTCCGCAGCCTGTCCAACCCGGCTATGCCGCCCCTTCCTATCAGCAGCCGAAACCAACCATCACCTGGACCGAGCAAGTGCAGCCGCAGAGTCAGCCGCAGGTTTACCAGCCCCAAGGGTATCAGCCTTACGCCGCACCAGCTCCGACACAGCCCGGCTACAGCAATGCCGGAACCGCAGCGGCGGTGTTGGGACTGGGTGTGATCGGCAGCCTGATCCTCAACGAGGTGCTGGATAAGGATGATGACAAAAAGCACCACAGCAATGACGGCCGCTACTATGACGACCGTTATTATAATGAGGCGTGGCGCAAACGCCGCATAGAGCTGGAACGCCGCGAGCGTCTCGAAGATGCCCGCTATGCCCGCGAGCAGGAACAGATCAAACGCGCGCGTCAGCAAGCCAGGAAAGAAGGCCGCGCCCGCGAAGCCGCGCGTCTTGAACAACTCGAAGCTGAACGGGAAAAAGCCCGCGAAGCGGCCCGCCAGGCGGCTCGTGAAGCAGCACGTGAGGCGGCTCGCGAAGAAGCGCGGGAAGCGGCACGTCAGGAAGCACGGGAAGCGGCACGGAATGCGTCGGTCCAGCCTGACGCCACACCGGTTCCGACGGCTCAACCCGCGCCGAAACCCAAAAACGGCAAAGGCGGCCAGAAGAATGGCAACCGCACATGGCAGGGCCAAAGCATCAATCACCTCGCCCCGCTGTACAGCAACCAAAAGGGCTGGCGCCGTCTTGCGATCCGCGACCTGAAACGCGGCGCATTAACGATCAACGGTGATGTGAACAGCAGACTCAGCACCCGTGCCGATCTGCCCCGGAAAAACTGAGTATGTCGGGGCCACGGTGACGTGGCCCCGTTTCATGCGAATTGCGGAGGATACGATGGTAAAGATGATGACACGACATGCACTGGCAATCGCAGGTGGCGTTCTTTTTGCGGGTATTCCGGCCCAAGCCGCCTTTGCGCAGAGTTCACAGGGCAGTTTCGCGACTTTTGAACAGAATAATCAGGCTGGCCAAACAGCGCAGCAACAAACGCGCCCCGCGACAGCGATTGTTGACCCCGATCTTCTGGGTGATTTCTACGGCTTCGGCTATGACTGGCGGCAGCGCGCCATCGACGATTTAGCGCGCGGCAGGTTTTATCGCGATAACGGGCAGATCGTTTACGTGCCCGATGACGGCAGCGACTACCGGCCCCGACAACGCCGTACTTATAATCAATATGATTCCGACGCGGCAGAGGTGGAGTGGGCGCAGAAAGAAGCGCGGCGTGCTGCAAAGCAGGCGGCGCGGCAGGCAGAACAGCGCGCCACTCAACAACAACCCGCCTATTCCGTCTCCCCCCTCACCAGCGCACAACTTGCTTATGGCTGGGAAGGTCAGAGCGTTGACCATCTGGCAGTCCGCTACGGGTATGAGGATGACTGGCGCGAGCGCGCGTTTCTTGATCTGCAAAGCGGCGCAATCGACATCAATGGCAATATCTATGGCCCGTTGACACCACGACGGGGTTCAGGCGGCGAGAAATAGCCGCTTATACAACACGAAAGGCCAGCTCGCAGGGCATCACACCGACACCATTTACGGGAGTCATATCCTGCGGGCAGGCCGACATCACGCAAATGCAATCTTCATGCGCGCGCAAGGTGATCCTGTCACCGGGTTTTGAGACCGGCGCTTCCCACGTGTAACTGCCGTCCGCCGCGACGGGGATGTTCATCCAAATGTTGAACGGGCTTGGCACATGGGTTGGTGTCACGCCGAGCGCGGCAAGGCTCATGCGGAAATTATCGGCGCAGTTGTCGTGATACCCTTCCGCGCCCAGCTGCTCGTAGCGCTGCGCATCGCAACAGGCGATTACCGTGTCATGCACACCCGGTGAGGTGTCTTCGATGATTTCGATCAACGGACGGCGGCGGTTTGTGACCAGCACGTCACTCGTGCGCACGTAAATCCGGCCCAGCGCCGTGCGGGTATGCTCCATCGACAGGAACTCCGCCGGAGAACCGTCGATCAGCGCCCAGAAATCACAGACCTGATTTCCACGCGGATTGATAACAGTGATCGTTTGCCCCTTCGCCACCCGCACCGCCCGGCCTTGCCGCGCGGGGATGGTGACTGTTTCACCGAACTGCGCACTCGCCGGGGCGTCTTGCGTGGCGTTCGTGCCGTCAGGATGGGCGGGGGTGTAAGGCATCAATCCTCCGCAATGTCCTCATTCCACAGTTCAGGCTGCTCACTGATAAAGCGTTGCATCAGGGCGATGCAGTCGGGGTCGTCGGCGATGATGACCTCGACGCCGCGCTCGCGCAGGAAGTCCTCGTTGCCGCCAAACGTGGTGTTCTCGGCAATCACCACGCGGGGAATGCCGAACTGCACAATCGTGCCGCTGCACATCATGCACGGGCTGAGCGAGGTGTAGAGCGTGATGTCGCGATAGGTTTTCTGCCGCCCCGCTTTGCGCAGCGCATCCATCTCTCCGTGGGCAATCGGGTCGCCCTTTTGCACACGCTGATTGCGGCCCTGAGAGACCAGCGTGTCACCGCGCGCCAGAACGGAGCCAATCGGGCAACCGCCCTCATCGAACCCGTCTTTGGCCTCCTGATAGGCGATGCGGATAAAGCGTTTGTCGGTTTCGGTCAGCATTATTTCTTCTCCGGCTTTTCCGCGACCGCGCCGCCCGCTTTTTTCCAACCGCCATAGCCGCTGACGATATGCGACACGCCCTCAAGCCCCATATCCTGCGCCACTTTCGCGGACAGGGCCGAGCGCCAGCCGGAGGCGCAGTAAAACACAAATCTGTTGCCGCTCTGAAATTGATCCTTCGCATACGGGCTGTCCGGGTCGATCCAGAATTCCAGCATACCGCGCGGGCAGTGAAACGCGTCCGGGACCATGCCGTCACGGCTCAGCTCTCGCGGGTCGCGCAGGTCAACGAACGTCACGCCGTCACTGCCGTGCAGGGCCATCGCCTCATCAGCGGTCAGGCAGTTAACCTGCGTGTTTGCCTCCGCCACCATGTCCTTGACGTGTTTCATCGCGCACCCTCCCGCATCAATGCCGGCAACCCTTTGGTCAGCCCCGCCGCCTGGCGCATAAATATCCGCCGCAGCGGTGCAGCGCGGCTTACCATAGACAGACCCAAGCCGCGCGCAAGCCGGATCGGCGCGATGTCGTTCGAGAACAACCGATTGATGACATCCATTCCCAGCGCCATCGCGGTATTGTCAAACCGCCGCCAGCGCTCGTAGCGGCGCAGAACGTTGAGGTCGCCGATGTCCTCACCCCGCCGCGCGGCATCGCCCAGCACTTCGGCCAATGCCGCCGAATCCTTGAACCCCAGATTCAGCCCCTGCCCCGCAATCGGATGCACCCCGTGCGCGGCGTCGCCAACCAGCGCGAGACGCGGTTTGACATAATCATGCGCCAGCGCCAGCGAGATCGGATAGGTCCAGCGCGGGCCGACAACCTGCGTATCGCCCAAAAACTCCCCGAAACGCCGCCGCATCTCGGCAGCGAATGCCTCATCATCGAGGGCCATTGCCGCCTGCGCAATATCGGTTTTCTCGGTCCAGACCAGCGACGAGCGGTTGCCCGAAATCGGCAGGATCGCAAACGGGCCGGAGGGCAGAAAATACTCATGTGCCACGCCCTCATGCGGCAGCTCATGCTCGACGGTGCAGACGAT